>NZ_ABCK01000010.1 GCF_000170755.1 Lentisphaera araneosa HTCC2155 | reverse complement strand
TAGTTTTTCTCTGTAGCTTATCAAGGACACAGTTTTGTGTTCTGGCTTAATTAAACGGAGAAAAATGATGAATGATTCATTCCAAAAATATTATAGAGCGATGCAATTGGAGCTTAAGCTCCAAGCTAAGGCAAAGAGTACAGTGGACAACTACTTGCGAGCTTTGCGTCGCGTCAATGATTTGATTGCTTCGCCTCTTGATCAACTTAAAGAAGAGGAGCTCAAGCTCTACTTTTCTGAATTGGTGGATACTTATTCCTGGAGCACGGTGAAGATGGATCGCTGTGCCCTAAGTTTTTTTTATCAATACGTGCTCAAGCGCGAGTGGAAATGGCTCGAAATTGTTCGTATCCCCCGAGTAAAATCCTTACCCGATATCCTCAGCCAAGATGAAACTTTACTGATTTTGTCTCATTTGGAAAAAGCTCGCTATCGAACTTGTCTCACAGCAATTTATTCCATGGGTCTACGCATCAGCGAGGGTGTGAGAATTCAAACGGGCGACATTTGCAAGGATCGCATGCGTTTACATGTGCGCAATTCCAAGGGCTACAAAGACCGTCTCGTTCCCTTGCCCCAAGTGACTTACCAGATGCTAAGGGATTACTGGGTGATGCACCGCAATCCGCTACTGCTATTTCCGCGTTATGCCGGGAAAAGTCGTAGCAATTCCAAAACGACTTTGCACATGGATAAGGGCGGGGTGCAGTCGGCCTTTAAAGCGGCTTTGGCTGATAGTGGCCTCGCCAAACAGGTGTCGGTGCATTCCCTGCGTCATTCCTATGCAACACATTTGGTGGAAGCGGGAGTGAACTTGCGAGTAATTCAAGAAATCCTCGGTCATAGTTCTCCGGCAACCACGGCGATTTACTCTCATTTATCAAAACCCGTGATACAGGACTCCGATGGCATGATCAACAAATTGATGCAGCGCCTAGGAGCTCTGCGATGATGGATTTAGTCGAGCTCAGCGAAAGATATTGGGACGAGCTGAGTTCGACACTTGATCAGGATCAGAGACGCGCTTTTAAGGCTATGATGAATTGCCGTCAGCAGAGTGCAGGTGGATCTTACTATGCCTGCACGAGTTGTGGACATGTTCATTATCACTGCCGATCTTGCGGAAACCGCTTCTGTAGCCGTTGCCAAAACCATCGGGCGAGCCAGTGGCTTCATCGACAAAAACAGCGTCTCTTGCCATGTCCTTACTTCATGGTGACCTTTACTCTGCCGAGCTCTTTGCGTGCCATTCCAAGATGGCGACGAAAAGAGATGTTTGATGCCTTGTTCATGGCCTCAAGTCAAGCTCTCAAAGAGATGTGTAAAGATCGTCTTGGTGGTGAATGTGGCATGATTGGCGTTCTGCATACCCATGGGCGAGACTTGTGCTATCATCCTCATATTCACTACATCGTTCCCGGGCTCGTACTCAATAGTCAGGAAAAGCTCTTACGAGTGATCAAGAAAAATTATCTCGTCAACAATAAAGCTTTAGGCGCATTGTATCGTGGTAAATTTCTCGCAGCCTTAACTGAGCACAAAATTGGCTTCCAATCCTCGCTTTATGCAAAAAAGTGGAATGTGGATTGCCGAAGTGTAGGCCAAGGGCTTCATGCCCTCGAATACCTTAGTCGCTACCTCATGCGAGGTGTAGTTTCAGAGCAATCCTTGTCCGAAAAAGAGGATAAAGTTCGACTGCGGTATAAGGATTCGCAGACCAAGCGGATGGACTCCAAAGATTTTGGACCCGTGGAGTTTTTACAGCGCCTCGCTCAGCACGTCTTGCCAAGGGGCTTCCATCGCGTGCGGGAATACGGTTTTCTCGCTCCTGCAGCCAAGAAAAAACTCTTTCTTATGCAGAACTTACTGGAAGTCAAAATTCCCAATGATCCTCCGCCAAAATTACCTGCGCTACGCTGCAGTCTTTGTCAGGGCATTATGCTGCCCATTGGCCGAGTCATTAGTGAAGGACGTCTCAAGCAAGAATCTTTAGTGTCAGTAGGGGCACGCTCGCCGCCTATAGTTTCAATCTCCTAAGTTTATTCATTAATTTTTTCAGTACAAAACTTTGGGTCATAGATCCCCTATGCCCAAATTTGAGGAATTTCAGTATAAATGCCCTTCAAAAAATCTTTCGATTGCGATTAATCCTAGGAAAAGACTCGACCTTCACAAAAGTAGTGAGTCCATCTAGTCAAACAGGCGTATCCATTGCCTTTTTTGGGGCAAAATTGACCCCTTCATCTCCCTCAGGCTAAAAAGCTAAATACATAGGGCGGGGTCCGAGCATGGGGCTCGTCCAACCATTGATTAAGATTCCGGCTACTTTGGGTTCCCTTTAATATCAGCGAAATCTAATCTTATTCGTTAGAGTTTATTTCTTTTTAGATTTTGAATAATTAGTCCTGTTATAATTCCTAATGGCATAAAAATAATTAGATTCCATAAAGGAATAAATATTAATGCTAATGGAGCTGTAGAGGAACTTGGAGCAATAAACACAGAATAATAAGCAACTGAGTCAGTTATAATTGGGAGTGCTGGTGCTAATGATCCGATTAATTCAGATTTTTTATTTTTTAAAATAATCAGTGATGAAACATATGGAATACTAGAAAATACTAGTAACAAAATATTAAAACCGAATGTCGTATCACTTTGGATAAAGCATGTATTCATGTGCAATAATATGCCAATAATACTGATTGTGATTCCAATTTTTTTCATTTAATTATTAATACTCTAACGTCCAGGATGATTTGTACTTTCTATCTAAATTGTGACTCACAACGAAAGTATCAGATCGATCCGTTTGTTATACTTGTTTTTTTATCTCAATATTGGGGTTGATATTGTTTATTTTCTTACATATTTCATAAGCAGGGTTGTCATATTTTTGGGTTATTTCAAACTTTTTATTATCGGTTACTATATAATAGAAATTATTATCGTTAATTTGGCCGCCTGTGGGAGGGATGTATATGTCAAGAATATATTTGATGTCCAATAATGGAATTATAAATGACTCTTTAGTAGATCTAGATGGACTTACACATGATATTTTATCAGGATAAATGGTGAATGAAAACTCTGCATCACCTTTCATCTTAGGGATCACATTTTTATAAATATTATAAATAGCAAAAACCATTGATACTAAATTAAATGGGTAGAAAAATCCTGGGTGAGTATTTTTAGTTTCCCAAAATGAGAAATTAAAAAGGCCTAATATGAGAACCAATATTGTAATAGTTTTCTTTAGATCTTTACGACCAATATCGTAAGTGGATATTTTATGTTGGTATATATGTGAGTTCATTTTATTAATGTATAACGTCTAAACTGAGTTGTACTTTCTATCTAAAATTTGACTCATAACGAAAGTATCAACTCCAGTTTCTTGTTCGATTTTTTATTTATTTTTAGGTTCGTATTTAATTTGTAATGCATTTAAATGTTGTGTTTCTACATGTCCATCTGCATAAAAAATAGTTGCTTTTCTTCCATTTGTATGAACTGTTTTATCACCTGCAACTGGTCTTTCATGTGACTCAATTTCAGAATATTTAATACCAGGTGTAATTCCGTTATTTTGTGGTTCACAAAATGAATAACTATTTTCATTTTCTCTTTCCTTATTAACTGGTATGTCGTGTTTTGCATAACAATTAAAGTTATTGTATTCTAAGTCCCACATATTGTATGCATTTTGTGGATCAGCTGCAGAGTTAATATTACCTAAAGTTTTGGGCATATATACATACGTATCTTGAAGTGAATAATATGCTAACATCGATGTAGAAATCTGCTTTAAGTTGCTTATGCAACTTTTTTGCATTCCTTTATCTCTAGCAACACTTAGCTTGGATAAAACTACACTTGTAATAATGCCAAGTATGGCGATTACGATTAATGCGTCTCTAAGTTTAAAATTTGACATGATTATTTATTCAATCGAACGTTCGAGTTGAGCTGTGTTCGAGCCTAAGCGAGAACCTCAGTTCCAACGATTTGTTGTACTTTATTTCAATTATTGATGATCCCATATTTCCTTTCCCTATGGTGCTAAACTAACTGTTTTTGTTTTGTTGAACAAGTTAATATGGGTGTAGTTGATGCTGTGATCAGGTGCTTTTTACTGTCTAGGCGGGCTTCGAAACTATGTGGCTCTAAATTTTCATCTATTAGAGGCTTCATTACCTTATAAAGAGCTCTTTTTATCGACTTCGGCATCAAGTACTTCTTGTCAGGGATTGTTGACTCTCTGATTCGTTTCTTATGCATGTAACCTTCTCCCCTGATAGTGAAAGAGTATTGGAGGAGGTCTCTCATTCTGGATATCCTGGCCGCGTTTAAAATCACTGTAGCCACAGCAATCACAGACTTTGGGTTGCCAAGCATCTTCTTTGAATCGTTCGCTACCGGTGAATTCTTTGAGTAGTTCAGCAAAGAGTATCTTACAGTATTCCTTACTTGTGGTTCGTTGAGCTCCTGCAAAAAGGCCATAAAACCTTGATCTTCGAAATCCTTTGGGTAGTACATGCTGCATAAATCTTCTGATGAATTCCTGAGGTTTCATTCTGATATCTTTATGTCGAGGAATTCCTTTCTCGTCCAAATCTTTATAATCTTTGATATCAAAACTTATGAATGAATTTTCAACTGCTGTAATTCTACCATTAGCGATGGCACTTCGATAAACATAACGACTCAAGTATTCGACAACAACTTCAGCACCTGAAAAGGGTTTTTGAATATTCACGACCCAGGGTTTCTCTTCGATGATTTTATATATTTCAGGGAAGCCTTGCGCATTCACTAACTTCTTATGTTTGTTGAGATTTTTGAGTTTTCGGAGAAACCTTTTTTTGAATTCTTCTGAGGCTTCAAAAACGTCAAATAAGTAGTCGTTTCTTCCAGCTTTCCATGTCCCATCTTTTTTCATTCCCCCACTTGTGACCAGAATATGTACATGAGGGTGGAGACATAAATCTTGACCCCAAGTATGAAGTGTGGCGATAATTGCGGGAGTCGCATCATGATATTTTTGACTCAGATAAAGCAGTGTGTCTGCGGCAGTTCTGAAGAGTAAGTTATAAATCTCTCTTTGGTTAAATCTTGCTATCGGGTTCAGATCATGAGGCAGGGTGAAAATACTATGGAAATAAGATACGGGTAATAATTCATCTAATCGGTCTTTTAACCATCTTCTTCGGCGTATACCCTGACACATTGGACAGTTGGTGTTTCCGCATGAATTATAGACTGGCCGTTCATTTCCGCATTTACAGCATATTTCCTTATGTCCTCCAAGGTAGGCAGTTCGGCACATAGCTATATCTTGTAATGTTTTTCGTTGCTCTTTTTGCAATCCGTGTGTGGCTTCGTAAGCTTGACCAAATCGTCGAAAAACCTCTCCTACACTATGCTCTGTCCTTTGTTTCATACCTTTTACCTACCTTATTTAGGTAAATAATACATGTGAGCTTAGCTTACAATTCTTAGTATGTTTTTTTAATTGTTTTTTAGTACAACGTCTGAACTGAGTAGTACTTTCTATTTAAAATTTGACTCCAAACGAAAGTATCTACTCCAGTGATTTGTTAGATCTTTTCTCTTTGATTGTTTATAATTAGACTTTTATTTCTTTTTATTTGCGATTCCGCATATACTTGGAATCGTATTTGATGCGTAGTTTGCGCTTGCTTCTGTTGAATTGCTGAGTTCGCATTTAATCAGCTTAATTCTGTGATTCCAAGAATAAAGAGAGTCGCTAAGTAGATGACGTATTAAGATAAAATATATTTTAAATTTATTCTGATCTAACGTCTGGATTGAGTTGGATTCGAGGTACGAGAATCTCAACTCCGATCCTTGGTTATGGTTTTCCTTTTTCGAGTACTGTGTTGTTCCATGGGAAATAGGATTTGATTTTAAATGTAGTTTCATCGCTTTTGAAAATGAGAATAGGAGCACCTTCGTTTACATAAAAGTAATAAACATAACCTTGAGCGCGATTCATAATTTGATTTCTTAATGATTTCGCATTGGGGTAAAAGAAATGAACTTCTCTTTGTACAAAGTGTAAAATTAATTGCTTGTCATTGAGAACTTCAATTTTGTTAACTTTCTGTGAGCTTAATTTCTTTATGAAGCTCTCTAATGATTTTTCACTTTTAACTGTTGCTGATCCTTTTAACGCACAATATGTGCGTCCCATCATAGAATCAGTTAATTGAAATTGTTTTCTTGAGTTAACCTGATTTATGTTGAAAAACTTTTTTAAGTAAGTGTTTGCCCAAGTCTTTTTAAAATCTTTTATGTTAGATTCAGAATATTTAAATTTTAAACTTAGGCCAAATAACAAAAGAATAAAAATAGCTATAACTATCTGAGTTTTTTTTGTAAGTGGGGTTCGCACTATTTTCTGTCTTTATTTATTACCATAACGTCTAAACTGAGTTCGTACTTTCTATCTAAAATTTGATTCATAACGAAAGTATCAACTCCAGTTTCTTGTTAGGCTATTGTCTTATTTTTTAGTGATTTGATAGATGTGATTAAACTATAGAATGTACAGATAAAGATTATTAAAGGGTACAGTCCAGAAAAATTGTACCTTGAGTATGATCTAGATTTATAAGAAAAGTATTTATCGAAAAATATATCTATATAAAAGATAATTATTAATATGGCTATATCTAAAGTTATATAAGTTTTTATGAATTTCGTAAAGTGTTTATATTCTTTAAAAATTTTCAAAAATAAGTATATGGCAACAATTATTAAAAATAGAACACATGCAACTTTTGAGGGTTGATAATAATTCTTTTCAGTAATTTGAATGAGCAACGAATCATTTGATATGATTTTTATTCCAAAAAGAATTATGCCAAATAATGTTCCTAATCCAAAATGATCTTTATCTTTTTTCATTATTATTACAGCCTAACGTCTGGATTTAGTGATACTCGAGGAACGAGAGTATTCACTGCGATCCTTGGTTCTGTATTATTTATTTAAATTTATCTCTATTTTCTTCTAAAAATTCTTTGAAACGATTTTCATCATCGTAATCCCATTGATCCCAATCCTCTAAATCGTTATAGTTTTCTGTTTCTATATATCCTTCTTCATCCACTTCCACCTTATTCATTGCATTTTTCAAAATGGTATGATTAGGTGAGTTAAGCGTTTTAAGGGTTTTTAACCCTTGTGCAACAATGTCAATATTCATGTGGTCAAGATATGTCTTGATACCGTTGGGAGGAATGTGAGAGTCCATGTGCCCTATGTCATGAGCTAACATTTGAACTGCATCAGAATTTCTGAATTTTAAGTCAGTTCTATAACTAACACCATAACAATAACCACAATCATTAAATTCTGTTTGTAGTAATTGATCAACAGATTTAATTTTTAATTTCTTTTCAGTTTTATGAGGACTAATAGCACCTGTTTTTCTTAAAACTGAAAATTTATATACATTGTGAATATTACCTTGGCTAAAAGGCCAACATATAAACTGCATAATAAAGACTGATAAAAAAGAGTTTTTTTCATCTAGAGGTATTTTATATACATTTACTCTTAAATGACCGACATAATAAAACATACCCATACTATATGCGGTAAAAATAACCCATGTCCCTAATGCAGGTAATATACCAATTGTATAACCTGTAGCCATAACTCCAAAATATGTAAGTATACCAAATAGTGTTTTAATATGCTTTACGTTGCTGTTTTGTGACCACTCTAGAGGAGTGATTAAAATCAGGAGTGTTAGTAGGTATATAAACAGTGAATAGTTGATTATGTTTTCCATTGTTTCTCTTCTTTTTTATTTTTTACAGAACGTCTAAACTGAGTTCGTACTTTCTATCTAAATTGTGACTCACAACGAAAGTATCAACTCCAGTTTCTTGTTAGGTTTTGTTCTTTTTTAGTTTAATTCCATAGATTAGAAAGATAAAACTAGCTGTGAATTGAAAGTACCCAAGTCGCTTCAATCTTCGAGAATTCTCATTTTCGGGTGCTTCAATTATTTGTCCATTTGAATCTGTAATTACATATTCTACATTTTTGTTTTCATGAGATGATAATATGATAATTCCAGAGAATAAAAAGGTAGCTGCTACCAAGAAGAATATGGATTTATTTTTCATTTTTTATGTTCAACCTAACGTCTAAACTGAGTTCGTACTTTCTATCTAAAATTTGATTCACAACGAAAGTATCAACTCCAGTTTCTGGTTAGTATTTTTTTTCTATTTCTTGTTTTTTATTTAAAACTTCAGATTCAATTTGTTCTAACAAATTCTTGGTTCAGATAATTCTAAATTCATGCATCCGCGATTTATTGGATAATCGTTTCTACCATTAAAATTTATTCTATACTAACGTCGAGGATGATCTGTACTTTCTATCTAAAATTTGACTCATAACGAAAGTATCAGATCGATCCGTTTGTTAGATCTTTTCTTTTTTACTGTTGATAATTAGACTTTTATTTCTTTTTATTTGCTGATTCCGCATCTACTTGGAATCGTATTCGATGCACAGTTTGCGTTTACTTTTGGTGAATTGCTGAGTTCGCATTTACTCAGCTTAATTCTGTGATTCCAAGAATAAAGTGAGTTGCTTTTTAAGATGCGAATTTCCATCAATTATTATAAATTTTATTCTGATCTAACGTCTAAACTGAGTTCGTACTTTCTATCTAAAATTTGATTCACAACGAAAGTATCAACTCCAGTTTCTTGTTATGTGCTTTTCTTAATATAGTCGTGTGATTCTTTGAGAGATAAGTTCAATTTTTCTTTGCATAATTTAAGAGCATTTAAAGTGTCTCCTGATTCTACTAATTGTTTAATTTCAGGATCCATTTCATTTTGTATACTAGATTTATGATCATTGGTCCAAAATTTAAGGATGTTATCTATTGTTTCTTCTGGATTATCATCTTTAAACGTAAATGTATTTTCACTTATATATTTTGCATGTTCATGCATGAACATGCCATGTTCAAAAAGGTCATTAGTTAACTTTATAACTATTGCAGGACTGTATTTAGGGTCGTTAATCTTACCTCCTGTTTGTATTTGGCCTTTGGATATGTCAGCTATTTGTTCCCAAGTGAAAAATTGTTTATTCTTACCAATATTTATTCCCTTATAATTACACGACATAAAATGATAAGGTTTTATAAAAATTTTAATTCCATTTAATATACCAAACAGACAAAATAGAAGTATGAAATTTTCTATTATAAAATAGTCTGAAATTTTTTGAATTTCACTGTTTTTTTCTATCAGTTCTCCATCGTGTGTTAATGGGCCCAAAAATATGGTTGCAACTATAATTGGAATCCAACCTCTAGTTCTATTTTCGTGTTTTATGAGTGTATACATTGTTTATTTGTTGTCACATAACGTCCAGGATGATCTGTACTTTCTATCTAAAATTTGACTCATAACGAAAGTATCAGATCGATCCGTTTGTTAGATCTTTTCTTTTTTACTGTTGATAATTAGACTTTTATTTCTTTTTATTTGCTGATTCCGCATATACTTGGAATCGTGTTCGATGCACAGTTTGCGTTTACTTTTGGTGAATTGCTGACATCGCATTTACTCAGCTTAATTCTGTGATTCCAAGAATAAAGTGAGTTACTCACTAGATGACGTATTGAGACAAAATTTATTTTAAATTTATTTTGATCTAACGTCTAAACTGAGTTCGTACTTTCTATCTAAAATTTGATTCACAACGAAAGTATCAACTCCAGTTTCTTGTTAGATCTTTTCTTTTTTACTGTTGATAATTAGATTTTTATTTCTTTTTATTTGCTGATTCCGCATATACTTGGAATCGTATTCGATGCACAGTTTGCGTTTACTTCTGGTGAATTGCTGAGTTCGCATTTACTCAGCTTAATTCTGTGATTCTAAGAATAAAGTGAGTCGCTTCTTATGATGCGAATTTCCATCAATTCTTATGAATTTTATTCTGATCTAACGACTAAACTGAGTTGTACTTTCTATCTAAAATTTGACTCATAACGAAAGTATCAACTCCAGTTTCTGGTTATACTTTTAAAATTTATTACCAATGAATAAGTGTTCATTTCTTGACTTACGATGGTTCCAAAAAAAGTTTAAATGTTGTTTTTCAAAATAATACCTTATCATTACAGCGTTACTTCTTTTATCAGTATGAGGTCCAAAAATTTTAAATAATTTCTGTTCAGAATTAATGCCTAAATTTTTCACTACATTAGGTGGGAGTCCTATAGCAACTACAGTTTGATCTTTGATTTTATAGCGACTTCCATCTTTCATGTGAATATAGTCAGATATATCCTCTTTTATGTTGTCAGAATTAATTTTTGAAATTTCATCTCCAATTTTAATTCCATTAACAGTCGCTTTTTTATAATCAAAACGTTTATCTAATAAATATGTGGGGGTTTTCATTAAATCATATTTTGAATTAGTAGTGGCATAACTACTCAGTTGAAGGATCAAAAAAGTGATTGTGGATAATAATATTTTTTTCATTTTTTCATTTTTTCCTTTTAGTATAACGTCGAGGATGATCTGTACTTTCTATCTAAAATTTGACTCATAACGAAAGTATCAGATCGATCCGTTGGTTCTGTATTGTCTTTTATTCTTTTTTTAATTGCTGATTCCGCATATACTCGGAATCGTTTTTTGAGGAATGATTTGCGTTTAAGTTTGGTGAAATGCTGATTCCGCATTTACTCAGATTAAATCTGCGTTCAGTAGAGTAGGTGATTCACTTTGATGTGATTGATTTATGTTCCGTAGTTTCTTGAAATGGTTGATTAATTATTGAGACTTTGGAGATCTGCTTTTTCAGATTCGTTTTACTCAAAACATATTTTTCATTATTCCTACAGAACGTTGAGGATTACCTGTACTAGATTGGCGTGAAAAATGCTTCGCATTTTGAGTGCCAAGCTAAAGTATCAGGTGCATCCGTTTGTTCTGTATTTTCTATTTTTCATTTCTATAAGACTACATTCTATTTGCTGATTCCGCATATACTCGGAATCGTATTTGATGCACAGTTTGCGTTTACTTCTGGTGAATTGCTGAGTTCGCATTTACTCAGCTTAATTCTGTGATTCCAAGAATAGAGTGAGTTGCTTTTTAAGATTCGCTTTGCTCTAAAATTATTTTTCATTATTCCTACAGAACGTTGAGGATGAGCTTGTACCCGTTTGGCGTGAAACATGTTTCACGTTAAGAGTTGATACCTCTAACATGTTTCATGACATACGTAGGTATCAGCTCGATCCGTTGGTTAGTGATTATCTTTCCATTATTATTCCAATTATTATGGATATGTAAATCAGTGTAGCAAACGCGAATAAGAACTTATATTCCCGTTTTTCTAGTGATCTATTAGTGACTGATGTTACGATATTAACTGGGCTTATATCAATATATTCTTTTTTGTTTTTAATAGCTTTTACAATCTTGGTAAGGTTAACGCATGATTTCACAATTATTATCAAGTATGAAATTGTAAGTATGCTACATAAAGCAATTCCGAATGAATTTTTTGATTGTATTGATTCGTAGGACATTCCTAGAACAATGGGAAAAAATGCTATACTTATGTATGCAAATGAAAAGTATCTCCAACGTTCTTTTTTGAATTCGATGTTGTTTATTTTATTATTCATATTTTTATTTCTCACTAACGTCTAAACTGAGTTCGTACTTTCTATCTAAATTGTGACTCACAACGAAAGTATCAACTCCAGTTTCTTGTTAGTATTTTTTCTTTTTCTTGTTTTTTATTTAAAAATTCTGATCATTATCGGATCATTATTTCTGATTCAATTTAGCTCTAAAATTATAGGTTCAGATAATTCTAAATTCGTGCATCCGCGATTCTGGGATAATCGTTTCTATCATCTAAATTTATTATATACTAACGTCTAAACTGAGTTCGTACTTTCTATCTAGATTGTGACTCACAACGAAAGTATCAACTCCAGTTTCTTGTTAGATCTTTTCTTTTTTAATTGTTGATAATTAGACTTATTTTTCTTTTTATTTGCTGACTTCGCATATACTTGGAATCGTATTCGATGCACAGTTTGCGTTTACTTCTGGTGAATTGCTGAGTTCGCATTTACTCAGCTTCATTCTGTGATTCCAAGAATAAAGTGACTTGCTTTGTAAGATGTGTTTTACCATCAATTCTTATGAATTTTATTCTGATCTAACGTCCAGGATGATTTGTACTTTCTATCTAAATTGTGACTCACAACGAAAGTATCAGATCGATCCGTTTGTTAGTTTTTGTCTTTTATTTCTTATTTCTATATTTATAAAATTCTATCATTTGAGATAAATAATTCAGATCTGATTTTGTTCTAAAATCATCTTGATTCAGATAATTCTAACTTCGTGCATCTGCGATTTATTTGGACTCTCATTTCTACAATTTATTTTTAATTTTATTATAAACTAACGTCTAAACTGAGTTCGTACTTTCTATCTAAATTGTGACTCACAACGAAAGTATCAACTCCAGTTTCTTGTTAGTATTTTTTCTTTTTCTTGTTTTTTATTTAAAAATTCTGATCATTATCGGATCATTATTTCTGATTCAATTTAGCTCTAAAATTATAGGTTCAGATAATTCTAAATTCGTGCATCCGCGATTCTGGGATAATCGTTTCTATCATCTAAATTTATTATATACTAACGTCTGAACTGAGTAGTACTTTCTATTTAAATTTTGACTCCAAACGAAAGTATCTACTCCAGTGATTTGTTAGTTTTTGTCTTTTATTTCTGATTTCTATATTTATAAAATTCTATCATTTGAGATAATTAATTCAGATCTGATTTTGTTCTAAAATCATCTTACTTCAGATAATTCTAACTTCGTGCATCTGCGATTTATTTGGACTCTCATTTCTACAATTTGTTTTTAATTTTATTACAAACTAACGTCTGAACTGAGTAGTACTTTCTATTTAAATTTTGACTCCAAACGAAAGTATCTACTCCAGTGATTTGTTAGTTTTTGTCTTTTATTTCTGATTTCTATATTTATAAAATTCTATCATTTGAGATAATTAATTCAGATCTGATTTTGTTCTAAAATCATCTTACTTCAGATAATTCTAACTTCGTGCATCTGCGATTTATTTGGACTCTCATTTCTACAATTTGTTTTTAATTTTATTACAAACTAACGTCTGAACTGAGTAGTACTTTCTATTTAAAATTTGACTCCAAACGAAAGTATCTACTCCAGTGATTTGTTAGATCTTTTCTCTTTGATTGTTTATAATTAGACTTTTATTTCTTTTTATTTGCGATTCCGCATATACTTGGAATCGTATTTGATGCGTAGTTTGCGCTTGCTTCTGTTGAATTGCTGAGTTCGCATTTAATCAGCTTAATTCTGTGATTCCAAGAATAAAGAGAGTCGCTAAGTAGATGACGTATTAAGATAAAATATATTTTAAATTTATTCTGATCTAACGCTGAGGGTGAGCTGTACGAGTATGGCGTGATAACATGTGTAAACATGTTTCATGACATACGAAAGTATCAGTTCGACCCGTTTGTTAGGTGTATTTCTTTTTAATTGTTTCGATTTCTGTTTTTAGAGATTTTAGTTTTTTGTATTTTCTTTCTGAATCTTTTTGTTTCTCAAAATGAATAATTAACCGTTCAATCTTTTCTATTTTCTCTTGTCCAATTTCAGTTCTACGTTTTAACCATTCTTCCGATTCAGAAATAACTTTTTCTTCTAACTCTTCCCATGCCTTGTCATCTGTTTTTTTTGGAATTCTCCATCTCCATTCTAATTCCCATAGATCTTGTTGGCAATTAGAGCATCTAAAATTAGAGTTTAATCCGTATCTAGCTTCTGCTCGTTTAGATGTTCTGCATTTAATGCATAGGTAAGTTCTATTCGACATAATTTTTGATCACCTAACGACCGAGATTAGTGAGATTTGAGCCTAAGCGAAAATCTTCACTGCAGCTCATGGTTAGTCTTTTGTTCATTTCTACATACTCCATGTGATTTTGGTAAGAGGCATGAAATATGTGAACCCAATTACGGATAAATATAATATCTCTAAACTTGTTATTATTTCATAAATCAAATCTTTCTTTTTATCGTCAAATTTAAAATGGGAAATAAGAGTAATTATAGAAAATAATATTGGTAATATAAAACCATATTTTGTTCCAACTATCGTGATATCTGGAAGAGGCTCACCTTCTAAGACTTTACTCCAAAGGAATAACATTGTTCTTCCCGTCCCAAATGTGCATATAGCAGCTATGAGACTTAGAATTGATAATGGTATGAGTTTTTTCGATTTCATTTTTTATTTGACTAACGACCTAGATCACCTGTACTCTGATGGCATGAAAAATGCTCCGCATTTTGAGTGCCAGAGGAAAGTATCAGGTGGATCTAATGGTTAGATTTTATGTTTTTAATTGCTGATAATTAGATTTATTTTGATTCAAATTCTGATTCGATCAATTGCTGATTCCGCATTTACTCGGAATCATATTTGATGCATAGTTTGCGTTTACTTCTGGTGAAATGCTGACTTCGCATTTATACAGATTAAGACTGTGTGTTATAGATTGTGTTTGAAAATATGACTCTGAGCTTAGGATGATTTGCTTTATAGATGACGTGATCAGATAAAATATATTTTTAATTTTATTACAATCTAACGTCTGAACTGAGTAGTACTTTCTATTTAAAATTTGACTCCAAACGAAAGTATCTACTCCAGTGATTTGTTAGATCTTTTCTCTTTTATTGTTGATAATTAGACTTTTATTTTTTTTTCATTTGCTGATTCCGCATATACTTGGAATCGTATTTGATGCACAATTTGCGTTCACTTTTGGTGAATTGCTGACTTCGCATTTACTCAGCTTAATTCTGTGATTCCAAGAATAAAGTGAGTCGCTAAGTAGATGACGTAATAAGATAAAATATATTTAAAATTTATTCTGATCTAACGCTGAGGATGAGCTGTGATTAAAATCGGATTGGGCTGATGAAATTCGCTATGCGAATTCATCAGTTCGATCCGTTGGTTATCTTAATTTTATTTTTAATTGCTTGTTTTCTTCAATTAATTTTATTTTAAATTTAGTTTTTTTATTGTTTCGATAAATGTATACAGTCATTAAGTTTTTATCATATTTATATGTGTGAGTACCATCATTAGGTCCAATTTCTTGACTAATGAATTTTTTCAACATTTCAGAAATTTCTTTTTGACTTTTTTGATGAAAAATAGATGTTTTTGATGTTAAATCTTCTGATGACTTTTTATCTAACACTTTTTTGAACGCTTCATAATTTCCATTATACATAGAGGCAATATAATCTTTAGTAACTTTTAAAGCTTTATTGGTATCTCTTGATAGGTTCGAGCCTTTGTTAACTTTAAAATTGCCAGTAATTACCAAAGTAATTATAGCACCCATACCAGCAGGTGATGATAAATAAATTTTGTTATCAATTTTTACTAAACTTGCTTTGAATTCATATTTTGCTTTTTTTGTATAAAAAATTGATTCATAACCCCCTAGGTTGAGTCCCTTCATTTTTTTTATTTGTATTTTATCTTCAGAAATACTGAACTCTTCATTTTTGATGTGAAACAATTCATATTTTTGATTGAAATATTTAAAATATTTTTTTTCATTACGTTCTACGTTTGACCAACTTTTTTTAAGTTCTTTTTCATCTAAGTTTTCCGATGCAGCGTAAATTTTAATTCTATATTCTTGAGGTGCTATATAATTAGTAAGTTCTAAATCACCTTTCATGATTTCTTGTAATATTTTTTCTCCAAATTTTTTAAATTCGCTTTCAAGAGATTGAGGATAAATGCTGAATGTGAATGTTAGTAAAAAGATTATTACTTTTAGTTTCATTTTTATTTCCTATTTTTAATAGATAACGCTCAGGATGAGCTGTGTAATTCTGTGGATCGAGATGATGAACTTTGCGTAGCAAAGTCATCAGTTCGATCCGTTGGTTAGACATGGTTTTATTTGTTGTGCTCATAATCATAGTGTCTGAATTTATAATGGATATGAATAGTTATAATCGTAAGTGGACAAAACACAGCTAACAATTTGAACTCTTCTTGAAAGAAGAAAATGTTCATAATAAAAGTTAGATCAGGTACAATACATGCTAGAATTGCTAAAGTCGTTACTATAGGAGCGATCCACATTATACGTGTATGTTTTTTTAGGGAACTCTTAGATTCCACTTTTTTCATAAGTGAATAATATGTCATTTTCCATATTGAGAATAAGGAATAAATCATTGTTCCCCAAAACGGTAAAACTCCTATATTTGAGGAATTCGGGTAATGAATAGCCATGTGAGTTTTGTGTATAAGACCATATGAAAGTGATACAGTTGATGGAAGTGTTATGAATATGGCTCCAAGTATAAGCCATTGTTTTTGTGTAGTAGGTTTCATTTTTTATTATTGTCTAACGTCTAAACTGAGTTGTACTTTCTATCTAAAATTTGACTCATAACGAAAGTATCAACTCCAGTTTCTGGTTAGACTATTTTTCTATTATTTTATATCCGTTTTCTTTTAAGAATTTAATGGCTTTATTTAGATCACCAAAGTAACAAAAAGGTTCATTTATTGTTACTCTTTTTCCTGTAGTTCGAATAATCATTTCAGATGATTCACCTCTTAAACTGAATGTGATATCTTTTATTTCGTTTTTTAATATTTGTTCTAATTTCTTGCCATCAGACCATGTTATTTCATTTGTGGAAATATGACCATGAGCTTTCCAAGGAACAATGAATTTATATAAACAAATTGTTGATAGAACTATCAAAAAAATAATTACATATATTTTTGAGTTACTAGTTCCATAGTGAAATACAGCAACGGCTCCCCAAAAGAATATTAATCCAATCATGAGTATGAAAGGTGTTCTTGTTGAATATTCGTTTTTAATCATATTTTGTGTATGTCTAACGACTAAACTGAGTTTGTACTTTCGTATCTAAATTGTGACTCACAACGAAAGTATCAACTCCAGTTTCTGGTTAGACTTTTTCATTTTCTTTTCTTTCTATCATTATTTGGAGAGCACTGTTGACTCCAAAAATACTAAATACAATTATACCAATTAATAGTGTGATTCCATGACTTGCATTCCATACTTTTGAACTTTCGATCATTGGTAATGTTCTAGAGTCTAATTCTCCAAATTTAATAAACCATATTGTGTCTTCCCAAAATCCTCTGATTCTATAAATGCTGGATACGATCCATACTGTGGATAAAAGTAATGTGCTTTTGTGTTTCATATTATTTATTCTAGTCTAACGTCTGGATTGAGTGATACTCGAGGTACGAGAGTATTCACTCCGATCCTTGGTTAGTGTTTTGTGTTTTAGATAATTAGTTCGTACAATTACTCCAATTATTAATCCCGTAATTGCTCCAATTATTCCGAAATATATATGAAGTAAACTCATACCTAATAAAAAACCTAAGATTGTAGATATGATATAAAACTGAAATTCGACCTTTATTCTGTTTTGTATTACCAGCTCTAGGGCTAAAGAAAAAAGAACACTTTGACAACCTACAAAGAAGTATGCAAAAATTAGTAATAGAGGAATTCCTTCTAGACGTTCAATTAGAATGATTTCTTCTCCTTCAGATATACTTGTGTAAATTCCTGAAGAAATAGTAAGAATAGTTCCAATTATGGGAATCAGAATACTGCTTAGAATAATTCTTTTATGCGGACTTTTCATTATGTGTTACACTAACGTCCAGGATGATTTGTACTTTCTATCTAAATTGTGACTCACAACGAAAGTATCAGATCGATCCGTTTGTTAGTTTTTGTCTTTTATTTCTTGTTTCTATATTTATAAAATTCTATTATTTGAGATAAATAATTCAGATCTAGTTTTGTTCTAAAATTCTCTTAATTCAGATAATTCTAAATTCGTGCATCTGCGATTTATTTGGACTCTCATTTCTACAATTTATTTTTAATTTTATTACAAACTAACGTTGAGGATGAGCTGTGAATTAACTACGGATCGGATTGATGTCCATGCGTAGCATGGTCATCAGTTCGATCCGTTGGTTAGAACTTTTTCTTTCTCAATTTCTTTTGTTTTCTTTTTAATTCTTTCATCAATCATATAACCAATAAATTTATCTCCAGACTGCTCTTCCCAACTAATCTTTAAAGATTCATCAATTGACTCAATTACTGGTTGTACGTTTTGTTTTTTTAATTCTTCCGAAATTTTATAAAATGCTTTAATTGAAGCACTGTGTTGATAACCATGATGAACTGTATTTTGCATATTCAGCAAATAAATAGAAATAAATAATGCGGATACCGCAATTAATGAAGCGTTTCGTTTTTTGTTATAAATAGAGATTAATGCAATGATAAAGAATATTGTTGGGATAATTATCGTCATTGTATATTCCTGTTCTAACGTTCGAGTTGAGCTGTGTTCGAGCCTAAGCGAGAACCTCAGTTCCAACGATTTGTTGTACTTTATTTCAATTATTGATGATCCCATATTTCCTTTCCCTATGGTGCTAAACTAACTGTTTTTGTTTTGTTGAACAAGTTAATATGGGTGTAGTTGATGCTGTGATCAGGTGCTTTTTACTGTCTAGGCGGGCTTCGAAACTATGTGGCTCTAAATTTTCATCTATTAGAGGCTTCATTACCTTATAAAGAGCTCTTTTTATCGACTTCGGCATCAAGTACTTCTTGTCAGGGATTGTTGACTCTCTGATTCGTTTCTTATGCATGTAACCTTCTCCCCTGATAGTGAAAGAGTATTGGAGGAGGTCTCTCATTCTGGATATCCTGGCCGCGTTTAAAATCACTGTAGCCACAGCAATCACAGACTTTGGGTTGCCAAGCATCTTCTTTGAATCGTTCGCTACCGGTGAATTCTTTGAGTAGTTCAGCAAAGAGTATCTTACAGTATTCCTTACTTGTGGTTCGTTGAGCTCCTGCAAAAAGGCCATAAAACCTTGATCTTCGAAATCCTTTGGGTAGTACATGCTGCATAAATCTTCTGATGAATTCCTGAGGTTTCATTCTGATATCTTTATGTCGAGGAATTCCTTTCTCGTCCAAATCTTTATAATCTTTGATATCAAAACTTATGAATGAATTTTCAACTGCTGTAATTCTACCATTAGCGATGGCACTTCGATAAACATAACGACTCAAGTATTCGACAACAACTTCAGCACCTGAAAAGGGTTTTTGAATATTCACGACCCAGGGTTTCTCTTCGATGATTTTATATATTTCAGGGAAGCCTTGCGCATTCACTAACTTCTTATGTTTGTTGAGATTTTTGAGTTTTCGGAGAAACCTTTTTTTGAATTCTTCTGAGGCTTCAAAAACGTCAAATAAGTAGTCGTTTCTTCCAGCTTTCCATGTCCCATCTTTTTTCATTCCCCCACTTGTGACCAGAATATGTACATGAGGGTGGAGACATAAATCTTGACCCCAAGTATGAAGTGTGGCGATAATTGCGGGAGTCGCATCATGATATTTTTGACTCAGATAAAGCAGTGTGTCTGCGGCAGTTCTGAAGAGTAAGTTATAAATCTCTCTTTGGTTAAATCTTGCTATCGGGTTCAGATCATGAGGCAGGGTGAAAATACTATGGAAATAAGATACGGGTAATAATTCATCTAATCGGTCTTTTAACCATCTTCTTCGGCGTATACCCTGACACATTGGACAGTTGGTGTTTCCGCATGAATTATAGACTGGCCGTTCATTTCCGCATTTACAGCATATTTCCTTATGTCCTCCAAGGTAGGCAGTTCGGCACATAGCTATATCTTGTAATGTTTTTCGTTGCTCTTTTTGCAATCCGTGTGTGGCTTCGTAAGCTTGACCAAATCGTCGAAAAACCTCTCCTACACTATGCTCTGTCCTTTGTTTCATACCTTTTACCTACCTTATTTAGGTAAATAATACATGTGAGCTTAGCTTACAATTCTTAGTATGTTTTTTTAATTGTTTTTTAGTACAACGTCGAGGATGATCTGTACTTTCTATCTAAAATTTGACTCATAACGAAAGTATCAGATCGATCCGTTTGTTAGATCTTTTCTTTTTTACTGTTGATAATTAGACTTTTATTTCTTTTTATTTGCTGATTCCGCATATACTTGGAATCGTGTTCGATGCACAGTTTGCGTTTACTTTTGGTGAATTGCTGACATCGCATTTACTCAGCTTAATTCTGTGATTCCAAGAATAAAGTGAGTCGCTTTTTAAGATGCGAATTTCTATCAATTCTTATGAATTTTATTCTGATCTAACGTCGAGGATGATCTGTGCTTTCTATCTAAAATTTGACTCATAACGAAAGTATCAGATCGATCCGTTTGTTAGATCTTTTCTTTTTTACTGTTGATAATTAGATTTTTATTTCTTTTTATTTGCTGATTCCGCATCTACTTGGAATCGTATTCGATGCACAGTTTGCGTTGAATTCTGGTGAATTGCTGAGTTCGCATTTACTCAGCTTAATTCTGTGATTCCAAGAATAAAGTGAGTCGCTAAGTAGATGATGTAATAAGATAAAATATATTTTAAATTTATTCTGATCTAACGACTAGAATGAGGGAGATCGAGCCTTAGCGAAGATCTTCCTTCGATTCACTTGTTCGATTTAGTTTGTATATAGGATAGCTTGCAATTATAAAGCTTAGATTGACTATAAATAAAATAATAGTCATTTGATTAAGTTCCTTTGGTCGTTCAGAATACATGTTTTGCATCAATGACACTTCGTTAATAGCAAAAGAAAAAATAATTGTAACTAGGTACAAAATAAATACTAAAATTTGAGTTAGATAAAAATACCAAAATAACTTAGAGATTTTTATGTTTGTTCGAGAAATTAATGAAAATAAACTCATGCAGATAACAAACGGCGTGATGGTGTAGAAAAATAAAGGTTGATTTTGTTCGAAAAAAACAAGTACAAATTCCGTTAATCCTGCATTTGGGTTACCACTATTATAGTTATGTGTTAATGGGTTTGCTAAAATAGATCCAATTAGCCCTATACTTAAATAAATACATATCGTTAATGCACAGATTAATGTTTGTAAGTTTTTCATTTTATTATCGAACGTCCTAGATCACCTGTGCTCGAGGTACGAGAGTATCAGGTGCATCTAATGGTTAGATCTCTTCTTTTTTACTGTTGATAATAATACTAATTTTTCTTTTTTACTGTTGCCTAAGAAGTACGAATTGTGTATAAAAGCTTCACTGGGTGGGTGAAAAGTGGAGTTTGGGTTAAATTAGCTTCGACCAAAAAACCTCAACCCAAAAACCACGTACTTACGATGCCCAAGAAAATCAAAAAAACTAGAAAATCCAAGAAAGAATGTCGAAGAAAAATCAAAAAAATTGGAATCACCACAAACTGCTTAAGTTCTCAAGCAGGATTAGCACCTTTTGTTAATTTCATTAATGGCACAGGTATTTGTGATGAGCTCGCACAGGTATTTAAAGATCTAAGAAAAAGCAAGAAAGGCATAGAGCTTGAAGAAGCTTTTTTACAGCTTGTACTCTTTTTTGCGGACGGTCGTGAAAGTAGTTTAAACACCTTTGATACGCTGAAGGAAAACGAAGCTTGGCAAAAACTTTTAGGCTGTGAAGTTGCTCTAGGTACGGCTGCATTAAAAAGAATCCTTCACAAAGCTTATACAGTAGATGTTGAGATGATTCGTCCTTTAATCCGCAGGGTTTTTCTTAGTGCGCTCAAAGCTAAAAATCCGAATAAAGTCATTCTCTTTCTAGACTCCAGTGTCTACGATAACGACGGCGCTAAATGCCGCGCGGGAGTAAAATGTACCTACAAGAAAAAAGAAGGCTATCACCCAATCAACCTCATATGGGACGGCATGTATATCGATACTTATTTCCAATCAGGTCATTGCTCAACAAATCACGATGGGGTTGCTATTGAGATGTTACAAGAAATCGTACCAATGATTCGTGAAAATCTTGGAGAAGACATTCAGTCATCGTCGAATGGATGGTGGTTATTACGATCAAAAGATTTTGCTGCTTGCGACGCGCTTAAAATCAACTTTATTTGTGCAGGGAAACGCTATTCAGATCACAAGATTCATGCCAATACAAAACTCGAAAACTTCGATGGCGTCTATCGTAAAAAAGCTTGTACTTGGCATTACCTTACTTTTCAAGAACGTCGTAAATCTTGGCCCAAAGAGATGGCGTATCGAGCTTTGTTTTTACGGCCTACAGAAGAGAATGGCGAAGCTTTATTAGGTTTAGAAAGTCGTATTATCCTTACAAATCTTGACGTAAAATCTTGCTCCGATCAAGAAATAATTGATTATGATCATTCCCGCGGAGCTGATGAACTCACTCACCGTGCAGCTAAAGATTTCGCAAGTGAGAGGATGCCATGTCTCGACTTTCACGCTAACTCCCTTTGGTACTCAATGGGTATTGTATCCTTCAATCTCTTTCAGATTTTCAAACGCAACATTGCGGGTTTTTCTTGGAACTGCTACCCCACTACGGTACGTCGTAAACTTTTTGATTTAGCAGGAAAAATCATTAATAAAGGACGCTCATTGACACTCAAAATTACCCCATGGAAAATGAGGGAGTTGAAATTTGATCAAATATGGGAGAAATCACTTACGCCTTGGGTTCTTCCTGTTCTTTAGTTGCTGAATATACATTTTAAAAACGGGTGCTTTTCAATAAGCGCCAGGATCCTCACGCCCAAATAATGGATGAAATACACAGAAATCACAATCTGAAGATCGAAAAACTCCATAAACTGATCTCTGGAGCAATGGAGTCAAATTGATAAACGAGATGGACTTCAAGGAGAAAAATCATCCCTTTTGTAATGCCTAAAATAGTCTATACACGCGTATCACGACCTTTGGGAAATAAAATCGTACGATTTAGGTGTTGATAATAATACTAATTTTTCTTTTTTATTGCTGATTCCGCATATACTTGGAATCGTATTTGATGCACAGTTTGCGTTCACTTTTGGTGAATTGCTGAGTTCGCATTTATTCAGCTTAATTCTGTGATTCCAAGAATAAAGTGAGTTGCTTTTTAAGATGCGAATTTCCATCAATTCTTATAAATTTTATTCTGATCTAACGATTTAAATGAGGGAGATTTGAGTGAAACGAAAATCTTCCTTCGATTTGTTGGTTCTGCTTTTTCTATTCCCAGTAATGTTTATAATCTTTTGTCGTTTTATTGAATGATTTAGAATAGGGTAATTCAATTGATGATTCATCTAGAGACTTTTCATATTGATTTAAATAACCTTCAATCAATTCAGCTTGTTCTAGAATAATTAAAAATTCTTCTTTTGAAATTTTACCTTCTGTTTGTTCAAGAACTTTCATCAAGTTAGAATAAATAATATTTAGACTATCACCCTGAAGAACTATTCCAGGGAATTTTCTATCTGGCATTTGAACTACAGAACAGTTCGTTTGATTATTTATTATTGCTGCTGATTTATTCATATTTTATTTATGCAGAACGTCTAAGCTGAGGGAGATTTGAGCCTTAGCGAAAATCTTCCTTCCGGCTTTTGGTTCTACATTTTCGTTTCTTTATTTCTAATTTCTTCTATTCGTTTATTCATCTTTTTAATTGAGATAGGGAGCAAGATTGAATAGGGAATCCATATCAAATGATTATATGGCTTTGGTAAATAAAACAAGAGTCCTAAAAAGGCTAAAACACCAAATGTAAAGACAACACTAGATTTAATAACATACTGTCGTTCATCTTCTGATTTACTCTGGCTTATACTGCAATAGACACCAATAAATGATCCTAATAAGCCAATTATTGCTCCAGCAATTGCACCAATAGTTCCTGTGTCCATTATCAAATTCTATCCTTTATTTTATTCATGTAGAACGACCTAAATGAGCTGTATTTTCTATTTAAAATTTGATTCAAAACGAAAATATCAGTTCGATTTTTTGGTTAGACTTTGTGTTATATTTCTGTTTTCAATTTTTTGATTTTTCGTTTATTCATCTCAAGAGCTTTTAGAAGAGTTTGTTCGTAATCTAGACAGTTCTCCAATTCACCAATAGGATCATCACTAATTATACATTCATCTCCTGTATCATAAAAATTATCTAAATATTGTTCAGGCTCTAAATCTGAGTTTCTTTTGGTTGAATAGACTGACTTACCTTCGCCATATTTTTCATCTAGTTTATGTGAGACACAATATTTTATATATTCACTATTAGATTTTTTCGCATATTGTGTGGCTTCTTCCTCAGCTAGTTTAATTGCTTCATCCATATCTTTTGTGTGCCAAAGCGTTATCCGTTCTTCATACCTGTAAAGGTATTCAGAGTCTTCGGGTTCATATACAAAAATGCATTTTATTGAGTAATATTTTTTCATTTTTTATTCTAGTCTAACGTTCGAGTTGAGCTGTGTTCGAGCCTAAGCGAGAACCTCAGTTCCAACGATTTGTTGTACTTTATTTCAATTATTGATGATCCCATATTTCCTTTCCCTATGGTGCTAAACTAACTGTTTTTGTTTTGTTGAACAAGTTAATATGGGTGTAGTTGATGCTGTGATCAGGTGCTTTTTACTGTCTAGGCGGGCTTCGAAACTATGTGGCTCTAAATTTTCATCTATTAGAGGCTTCATTACCTTATAAAGAGCTCTTTTTATCGACTTCGGCATCAAGTACTTCTTGTCAGGGATTGTTGACTCTCTGATTCGTTTCTTATGCATGTAACCTTCTCCCCTGATAGTGAAAGAGTATTGGAGGAGGTCTCTCATTCTGGATATCCTGGCCGCGTTTAAAATCACTGTAGCCACAGCAATCACAGACTTTGGGTTGCCAAGCATCTTCTTTGAATCGTTCGCTACCGGTGAATTCTTTGAGTAGTTCAGCAAAGAGTATCTTACAGTATTCCTTACTTGTGGTTCGTTGAGCTCCTGCAAAAAGGCCATAAAACCTTGATCTTCGAAATCCTTTGGGTAGTACATGCTGCATAAATCTTCTGATGAATTCCTGAGGTTTCATTCTGATATCTTTATGTCGAGGAATTCCTTTCTCGTCCAAATCTTTATAATCTTTGATATCAAAACTTATGAATGAATTTTCAACTGCTGTAATTCTACCATTAGCGATGGCACTTCGATAAACATAACGACTCAAGTATTCGACAACAACTTCAGCACCTGAAAAGGGTTTTTGAATATTCACGACCCAGGGTTTCTCTTCGATGATTTTATATATTTCAGGGAAGCCTTGCGCATTCACTAACTTCTTATGTTTGTTGAGATTTTTGAGTTTTCGGAGAAACCTTTTTTTGAATTCTTCTGAGGCTTCAAAAACGTCAAATAAGTAGTCGTTTCTTCCAGCTTTCCATGTCCCATCTTTTTTCATTCCCCCACTTGTGACCAGAATATGTACATGAGGGTGGAGACATAAATCTTGACCCCAAGTATGAAGTGTGGCGATAATTGCGGGAGTCGCATCATGATATTTTTGACTCAGATAAAGCAGTGTGTCTGCGGCAGTTCTGAAGAGTAAGTTATAAATCTCTCTTTGGTTAAATCTTGCTATCGGGTTCAGATCATGAGGCAGGGTGAAAATACTATGGAAATAAGATACGGGTAATAATTCATCTAATCGGTCTTTTAACCATCTTCTTCGGCGTATACCCTGACACATTGGACAGTTGGTGTTTCCGCATGAATTATAGACTGGCCGTTCATTTCCGCATTTACAGCATATTTCCTTATGTCCTCCAAGGTAGGCAGTTCGGCACATAGCTATATCTTGTAATGTTTTTCGTTGCTCTTTTTGCAATCCGTGTGTGGCTTCGTAAGCTTGACCAAATCGTCGAAAACCTCTCCTACACTATGCTCTGTCCTTTGTTTCATACCTTTTACCTACCTTATTTAGGTAAATAATACATGTGAGCTTAGCTTACAATTCTTAGTATGTTTTTTTAATTGTTTTTTAGTACAACATTGTTATTATCGACCAGTGGTCGTAAATGACTGTTTTTTGCTGGGATTTGGTGTTTTGGGGCGGTTTTTTGAAAAAGGGGTCATTTTCGGACTAGGGTTTTTGGGCGATATGTGGATGATGTTGGGCTTGATGTTTTTAGTTGAATTTGTTGTGGTAGTTGAGTTGGGCAAGGCAGGCTCCGCATCACAAATGCCGTGGGCATGAGTGTAAAAAGTAAGTATTTTATCTGTGCTTATGAAAACTCCTCTCCAGTTTTAATGTGATTTAGTTTAGTATTGCGCTGTAAATCTTTCAAGTGAAAGCGCAGTTCAAGAAGGTGGATTTATGTAAATGATAACTTTTTAGGATAATTATCGGACATGTCCGATAATTATCCTAAATGGTTAGCACTTACTTGTCCGAAATTTGACCAAAAATGGTAAAAAGCTTGTTTTGTGAATTTTAAAGGACTAAATTTTTACGGATTTTGAGCTTGGAAATGGATAAAAGGCAAAATAGCGGACATCTCCGATATTTTGCCTAAAAAAATAGAGTGAGGAAAGGTGGAAGGGTTTAAAAAGTATTTGGGGTCAATTGGATTGACGACACAGCAGGCGGGTTATTACCTTGCTTGGGTGAGGCAGTATGCGCAATTTTGCGATGACCGCCAATTGGATTATTGGGCGGAGGAAAGTCTTCAGAATTATCTTTTAGAGAATGGGCGTTTGAATGCCAATTGGAAAGTGGTTCAATCAGAAGATGCCATTCGTCAATATATGTATTGGCGAAAGGGAAAGAAAGAAATACTCTTTGAAAATTTGCTTAGTAAATTTAAAGAAGTTTTACAGGGTGATGCTAAGTCAGAAAAAACAAAATGTCTCTATTCAGCTTGGATAAATAAATTTTTAAAGTGGAGTGACAGGGAGAAAGGTTGGGGGATTGATGATTTTAGGGCTTATGTCAATAAAATTGTGTTAGAAGATCAAGTGTCAGTAAATACTCAAAATCAGGCAATCACATCCTTAAATTACTTTTATGAAAAAGTTTTGTTTATTAGTGTGGGAGAAGAAAGCAAAGCTTTGCGCGCACGCAAGAAAACTCGGCTGCCAATGATTATGAGTCGAGAAATGATCAGTGAAATTTTTAGTCGATTAAATGGTGTAGAATTCGTCATGGTTAAAATGCTTTATGGTTGTGGGCTTAGGAGTGGAGAGTTATACAAACTTCGTGTGGGTGATATAGACTTTAGTGAAGAAGTTATACGAGTTGTGGATGGTTCAGGGAAAGTGAAGCGCGTTAATTTTCTTCCAATTATTTTGCACAAAGAACTCAAAAATCATCTCAAATGGGTCAAGGAACTTTATGAGAATGATTATAAATTGGGGGTTGCGGATGATTGGTCGACTTACTATTTATTTCCAGCGTTAGATCTACATCGTAATCAACAAGGTTTGAAGCTGCAGCGGAAGTGTTTTAGTGATCGAATTTTGCGACGGAAATTCAGTCAAGTTCTCGATGAGATGGGGCACAAGGGAGTTTTTAAATTAGCCTCGTTTCGAGATAGTTTTGCGGTGCACTATTTGGAAGGTGGGGGAGATATACGTACGTTACAGAAATTATTAGGACATCAAAAAGTGGGGCAAACCATGATCTATAATGATTTAACGCAGCTCAATAAACGGAGGATTCGTAGTCCTTTAGATAATTTATAAAGTGAAGTTTTTTTGAAGGAGCTGCCGAGCAGGAGCTCAGCGATCCCAGGGAAGAGTTGAGTCGGGAGTTTAGGGACGCTGTCCCCATCCCTGCGAGGCTTGCCAGCCATCGACGGGCAGAAGGGAAAGGGTAATTTGAATGTGAGTTGTCAGCAGTGTGTTGAGTCGGTTTGTAGGGGAGCTTAGCTTAACAGCGGGTTGCGTTTGCCACCGCGGGCGGAAATGTTTTTTTGATTGAGTGATTTGAAATTAAATGGAAAGGTATGGAGATGAATGATGGCAAAAATGAAGGATTTTGAGGCCTATTTAAAGGGTCAGCGGGTAAAGGAAAAGGAGCTCAAGTATTATTGTCATTGGGTAGAGGATTTTGCTAGGTTTTGTAAGTCTAAAAATATCGAGCCCTGGCAGAGTGAATCTTTGACAGGGTATGAAACTCGTTTGCGATCATCGCATGAAGATTGGCAAGTTGAACAAGCGGGCAAAGCCGTGAGGCATTATATTTATTGGCGTCGAAAAACTGATGTGTCGGTACCTCAAGCTAGACAAGTGAGTGGGGCAGACGATCAAGCTTTGGCAGAACTCATTGCTAAATTAGTTGAAGTGATGCGTTTGCAGAGAAAGAGTTACAAGACTGAGCAGGCTTATTGCAGCTGGATTCAACGTTACTTGGTTTTCGTGAAAGGCGAAGAATTAAGTGGCGAGAATGTGAGTCGTTTTGTGAGTCATTTGGCGGTTGAAAAAAATGTGGCGTCTTCTACTCAAAACCAAGCTTTCAATGCTTTAGTATTTTTCTTTCGTTATGTTTTAGAAAAAGAAGTGGGAGATTTGTCGCAGACTCTAAGAGCAATACGAAAGAGCAAGTTGCCATTAGTCCTCACTCGCGAAGAAGTTTGTAAGATCATGGCAAAGATGGAAGGGGTGCCTTTGTTGATGGTTCGATTGATTTATGGGGGTGGTTTACGGCATAGTGAGGCCTATCGCATGCGTGTGAAGGATGTGGATATGGAACGCATGTGCTTAACGGTAAAAAGTGGCAAGGGCGATAAGGATCGTGAAGTTCCCCTAGGAGAAAGTCTGGTAGAAGAGTTACATGAACATTTAAAGAAAATACGAGAGATCTATGATGAGGATCGTTCGAATGGGGTAGAGGGCTGCTATTTACCTGGGGCACTAGAGAATAAATATCCCAATGCGGGGAAAGAGTGGGGCTGGTTTTGGCTTTTTCCTGCCAATGTTTTATCCAATGACCCACGAGCCAATAAAATTCGCCGGCATCATGTGTTGTCGTCTTATTTAAGTGGGCCATATAAGCAGGCTCTGCGAGCGGCAGGGATTGCGAAGGTCGCAACAATTCATACCCTACGCCATAGCTTTGCGACTCATGTGCTAGAGGATGGTTATGATATAAGAACCTTGCAGGAGTTAATGGGGCACAATGATGTGAATACAACGCAAATTTATACGCATGTCATGGGCAAGCATAAATCCAACGTGACAAGTCCCCTAGATAAGTTGCGTTTGCCTCCACCGAAATAAGGGGGGAGAGGGGCAGTAAGGGAAAGGATAATTATGAATGGTCAGAATTGAAATGGGATGAGTTTAAGAGCTTCGCTTAACAGCGGGTTGCGGCTGCCACCGCGGGCGGAAAAGGGTAATTTTGAATGTTGAATTATAAATTTTGAATTGTTTACCTCTGCGCGCTCTATGGTGAATAGTTTCTTAAACTAAATACGGAACAAAAACTTCGTGTCTTGGCGTCTTCGCGAGAGAGTCCTAGAGACAATTCCATGTTCTAATCCGACAACAAAATGGATATAATATTTCACGTCAAGATGCTAAGGCGCCAAGAAAGACATGCCGAGCAGTTTTGAATTGCGTTGTCCGCAAAGATGGAATGAGTCTAAGGGCTTCGCTTAACAGCGGGTTGCGGCTGCCACCGCGGGCGGAAGAGGTTGAGGAAGTTTATTCTGGAGTTGATGCCGAGCAGGAGCTCAGCGATCCCATAAAAGAATTGAGTCGGAAGTGTAGGGACGCTGTCCCCATCCCTTCGAGGTTTGCTAGCCATCGACGAGCGGAAGGGCAATCTTGAGTTTTGCAAGCTTTTTTTTGAACAAAAAAGCACTCACATTTCTGTAAGTGCTTGATTGTCAAAGTCGGAACGACAGGATTTGAACCTGCGACACCATGTCCCCCAGACAATCATCTAAGCAAGAAAATGATCCCTTTTTGGGTAGTTTTGAAACCTTTTTGGCTGTTTTTTGACATGTTGATTAATTTTAAATGATTAGAGAATTTCAAGGGTGAGTTAGTCAAGGTTTTATTGTTAAAGCTTATCTATTTGCTGAAAGGGGTTTTCTAAAATGATCCATATTTACCTTTCGTGATAATTTCACTACATTGCTAATTTTTTGTAGTATTTTTATCTCATCATTTACTGAGTTTTATATTTCTCTGATAGGCTAGGGTGAAATTTATCGAGTTTTAGTTTATTTAGTGTTACGCTTTTGAGTTTGGTTCCTCTAGGAATAGAAAGTTTAATTCCAATTTTATAGAGGCCTTATGTTCAAGAAAACTTTATTTGCTTTGCTTAGCTCTTGCTTATTTCAAGTGATGGCGAGTCCCTGGTACAATACCTACGATTTCGGACCTGTAGTTTCTCAGGTAGTTTCCTATAAAGATGACCCGGTTATTTTACGCGGTCATGCCATCGAGTTTAATCAGCGGAAAAATAAAGTCACGGCTTATTACGACTCAGGTTCAATGAACTTTCGCTACCTGAGTGCAGGTCGCATTTCCTTCAAGGGCACACCTTGGGATGGGGCTCATGGGGGGAATTCGATTATTGAGGGCGATATGTATTTATCTTCATCGCCAAGTTTGGCTTGGGCTTACAAGGGCTCATGGCAGGATCCAAGGGAAAAGGACTTTGGTCCATTGCCTAAAAATTACGTGCATTATAAAGGTTATTATCTCCACGGAGATTCACTCGTTTATTCCTACACTGTAGGGGATAAGGTAAGCTCTGTTTTTGAAATGCCAGAGCTTAATAATGAGGGCGTTTTTACGCGTCATTTTAGTATTGCTGCAAGTAAAGAAGAGTTACTTTTAAAAGTAATTGATAATAAAGATCTTAAACTTGGTAAAAATTACTTTATTAAGGCATCTGAATTTAAAATTGAGAATAATGGTCAGGGTCTCCACTTTATTCGTATTCCAGCAGGATCGAAAGATCTTCATTTTTCCGTATCCTATTCCGCAAAGCCATTGAGTGAAATTAAAACTCGAGGTGATTTGCAAAGTTATACTCAAGGTAGCGATGCTCGTTGGCCTCAAGTGATCAATATGAAGGGGGAATTGAAGGGCTACGAGTCAGATTATTTTATCGTTGATCAAATCCCCATTCCCGAAAAAAATCCCTGGGGCTCATTCATGAGAATCGCTGGTTTTGATTACTTTTCGGATGGTGATAAGGCGGCTTTTTGTACTTGGAATGGCGATGTTTGGATCGTATCTAATCTAAATGATGATCTTCAAAATGTAGAGTGGAAACGCTTTGCTGCAGGTATGAATGAGACCCTAGGCCTATGCATTGTGAATGATGAAATCTTTGTCAACGGTAAAGATCAAATCACCCGTTTACATGACCTCAACAAGGATGGGGAAGCTGACTTCTATGAGAATTTTAATAATGATTGCAAGATCACTAAAAACTTTCACGAGTTTACTTTTGATTTAGACGCCGATAAATATGGCAATCTCTATTTTGCTAAGGCGGCTCCAGTTCTCCATGGTGGTCGCGGTTTTGACGAGACTCACGAGCATCATGGCGTAGTCTATAAGGTTAGCGCTGATGGCAAAAATTCAGAAATTTTTGCCAGTGGTTTACGGGCACCAGGGGGCATGGCGATCAATGAGGAAGGAACAATAGCCACGACTGGGGAAAATGAGGGGACTTACGTACAAGCCTGTAAAATCAATTATCTTAAAAAGGGCGACTATGCTGGTGTCCTGCATCCTGGAAATGGTATGAAAGAGACAGATAAATATCAAGATCCCTTGTGTTATCTTCCCATCAGTTTGGACAATTCCGGCGGAGGTCAAGTTTGGGTTCCCGAAAACTCCTGGGGTGATTTAGGTGGTAACTTAATTCATTTATCCTATGGCCAGAGTAAGGCCTACACAGTATTTCAAGAGGAGGTTAATGGCCAGACTCAGGGTGGCGTTGTTGAGTTGCCCATTCAATTAATGTCATCTGGCATGCGCATACGTTTTAATCCAATAAAAAGTGAAGAGGCTATTATTACAGGCTTCAAAGGCTGGCAGACCAACGCCACTTTGAATACAGCTATAAACCGTGTGCGCTACAAGGGTAAAAAGATGCTTCGCCCACTTGAAGTCAGATCAACGACTCAAGGCCTCTACTTAACTTTTAATGAAAAACTCGATGAGCAATCAGTGAAAAGTTTAGATAACTACTCCGTTGAAAGATGGAACTACCTTTACTCCGAACAGTATGGTTCAGCTCATTTTGCAACAGATACGCCTGAAAAGGTTTTGGAAGAATTTAAAAAGCGTCAGAGTAAAGCAGTGGGGCGCATTGGCTTTCCAAAAAATCAGGATGGTGAAAAGGTATACGTCAAAGCCGTTACACTCTTGGATGATCAAAAAACGGTTTTTCTAAAGCTTCACAACATGAAGCCAGCCGATAATATGAAAGTGAGTTATGCAGTGAAAACAGCAGGGGGGCAGGAGCTAAATTCACAGATATATAATACCATTTATCAATTAGCTGAAGACAATAGAGAACTTGCGGACATGATTTCTGTTGCGGATCTTGAGTTGCAGGAAAAAATTAATACTTATCCCTTGGGGGCGGCTCTCGAAATGAAGAGCTCCAATGACTGGGAATACGACGTGAAAGTATCTCGTTTGCTTACCCTGCAACTTGAGAAGGGAAGCTTGCCGAGTCCATTTTTAGGTCAGGGACCTTTTAGCCAAACTTATGAAGGTTACTTGATTTCTTCCGAGAATGATAAAGTTAAATTTAGTACTTTGCTGAAGGGGGATTTTCATTTTGAATTAAATGGCAAAACGGTTCTTGCAGGCAAGGAATTCAACAAGACAATTAGTTCAGATCACATACAATTGGCCCCGGGTGCGCACAAATTTAAATTGACTTTCAAATCCACTACCGAGCAAGAATCTTATTTTAACCTCAAATGGCAAGGTAAGAAGTTTCCCTTAGGTCCCATAAGTCCAAATAGCTTGCGTCACAAAATAAATGCCATGGCAGATGAGTTTAAACGCATGCGAGATGGACGTTTAAAAATGGCTGAGTCGCGTTGTATTTCCTGCCACAAAACGGATGACAAGAATTTAATGCCGGAATTTTATATGGATTCACCTTCCTTAGTCAATGTTGGCGGGCGTTTAAATAAAAATTGGATGGCGGAGTGGATTGCCAACCCCAAGAAATTCAATCAGCACAGCAATATGCCATCCCTGGCGAATGAACAGGAAGCAAAACATATTGCGGAATTTCTTGCGAGTGAAATGGAGGAAGATAAGTCTGAGTCGATCAAAGGAAACAGCACAATTGGAGCCGAGCTCTTCTATGATCTGGGATGTATCTCTTGTCACACTCGACCTGAAGAAACACAGATTAAAGGCGAACGTCTATTGCTCAGTAATGTGGCAAATAAGTTTAAAAGTCAGGCGCTTAAGGACTACCTCTTATCACCTGAGAAATTGTTTAAATGGACAAAAATGCCCAACTTTAAATTATCCGAAACTGAGGCCTCCGATTTAAGTGCCTACTTATTGAAAAAGTCAGGTGCGTCGCAGATTGCAGATTTTAAAGCCGATAAATCATTGGGTAAACAGCTCTTTTCTGAACGTGGATGTATCAACTGTCATGGTGGTGATCATGAAAATCATTTTGCGGCAATTCCCTTCGAAGATCTCGAAGGAAAACGCAAGGGATGCCTGGGCTGGAGACCTAAAATAAACTTTGGCTTTACTGGCAAAGATAAATATGTATTTAGAACTCTATTTAATGACAAAAAGCATGCTATAGAATCGCAGTCACCCCATGAATTCAGTGAGAGACAAATCGAAACTCTCAATTGCAATGCCTGCCATAGTCGAGATAATGCAGCCGCAAAGTGGGAATCCTTTGCCAATGATATCAAGGATTTAAAAACTCATCATAAAGACCGTGGCCACTTAGATCAAAGTCGTCCGCAGTTGACTTATGCAGGTGAAAAAATTCAAAAGCATACTTTACAAAAGTACTTGGATGGAAGCCTTGAATACAATAGTAGAGAATGGTTGCTAGCGCGCATGCCAAGCTTCCCTGCAAGAGCAGAAAAATTAGCCAAAAGCATGGCCTTAGAGCATGGGACATATCAATTAAATGAAGACGAGCAAGGCAGTTCTGAGCAATTCACCGTGGGTAAAAAGCTCGTGGGTACTGGTGGCTTTGGATGTATCATTTGTCATGATGTGGGGATCGAGAAAGCCATGGCGGCCTTTGAGGTCAAGGGCGTCAATCTTCAATACTCAGCTGATCGCTTAAATAATGATTTTTATCATCGCTGGATGATGAACCCGGCTCATATTGTGCCAACCACGCGCATGCCCAAATATGCCGATGACGAGGGTAAATCAACTTTGCCGGATTATGGAAATGATGCCGAGAAGCAATTTGAAGCCATTTTCCAATACCTTAAATCATTGAATGAAAAATGATTTTGACCTAATCATTTAATATTAAAAGAATTAAAGTTGGTGGAGTAAGATAAAATAATAAGCGAAGAAGTAAGTAATACTTGAGTGTAAAGGGGAGGGCAATTGTCCCTCTTTCTTGTGCTATCATCAAGAGATCATTCGATAGCTTAGCAAGATGTATAGTGCGAGGTCCGCAAATTATTTTATTAATAGAAAGGTTCCCACGATTAAAAGGTGTCGCTGAAGGTGGCAAATAATTTTAGCCCTGTGGTGACCGTAGGGAACCCAGGGAAAAAACCTAAATAACAAAGCGTCGCCGAAGGTGGCGAACTCTGCGTTTCTTATTCGCCCTTACCGAGGATGGAATCAATTCACATCTCATTCTCGAGCTTTCTTTCAGTTACCATCGAGCGAGATTCTAGAGGGAGATTCTAGAGGGACAGGGGGATTCTAGAGGGACAGGAGATTATAAAAATAGCAGTGGGATCGAGTTCCATGTCATTGCTATAAGGGATGCCGTAATAGGCGTCAAAAACGTGACGAGTAGGGAGGCGTTCCGGCTTGTGACCTATATGCCATTTACCCACGCACATGTTGGCGTAGCCTTTGGCCTTGAGCAAATCGACAATGCTTGTTTCTTCCGGATTGAGGCTTTGGCCTGGAAAGAGTATATTGGGAATTCCGACGCGATCCGGATAACAAGCTGTCAGAAGCGCTGCCCGTGAAGGTGAGCAGACCGAGTTGGCTACATAGAAGTCGGTAAAGCGCATGCCTTCATTTGCCATGCGGTCGATATGGGGAGTTTTGATTTTGGGAGCACCGAAGTAGCCCAAGTCCTCGTAGCCTTGATCATCGGTAAAAATGACGATAAGGTTAGGGGAGGTGGTGGCAGTTTCCGCGGCTGACAACTGACCGGCACAGGGCAGGGCAGTTATCGTGAGAGAGGTGCTTAATTTTTCTCGATTGATCCCTTTTTTACATGCAATCTCTTGCTAATTGAGTTTTTTTGTGGACCAGCGTTTCCATAGCTTGGAGAGTTCGCTGACCACCTCAGGGTGTTCCCGGACAATATTCTTGGTCTCGGTTCGGTTCTCAGATAGGTTATAGAGCTCCCAGGGGCTATTGGGTTCGCGAACAAGCTTGTAATTGCCTATTACAAGGGCGTGCGTGCCCCCGTGATCAAAGAAATAAGCATGATCCCGCGGTAGGTCCTTGCCGACGATGGCAGGAACCAGAGAGAGGCTTGCATGCGGTTTGAGGGGAATGCCGTTAAGCGTTTCGGGATACTTGGCACCTGCAAGCTCAAGGCAGGTAGCCATCAAGTCGACCACATGCCCCCTTTGCCGGGAGATGGAGCCGGGTTCCGCCTTTAGACCGACGGGCCAGTGCATGATTGCGGGTGTGCATGCGCCGCCATTGTGAACGTTCTTCTTGTAACGGCGCATCGGAGTGTTCTGGGTACAGGCCCAGTTCGGGCCCACACTGCCGTAAGTCAACGGTCCTCCCATGGGGACGCTGTTAACATTGCCCACGGCAAGCTTTTTGCCCTGTTGTTTGACCTTGGCCAGGATGTTGTCGGCAGTACCCCAGCCATTTCCGTGAAGTACTTCAGAACAGGCACCGTTGTCGTGACAATAGAAGATGAATGTATTGTCAAATTGTTCGGAGCTTTTCAGAGCATCAATGACTCGGCCGATAGCCTGGTCCATATGGTCAACCATTGCGGCATAGACGGCCATGTTGCGGATGCGCCAGGGTTTATGATCCACCTTGTCCCATGGTTTGACGTTCGGCTCCATCGGCGGCAAAGGGAAGCGCTTTTCATCAATGATCCCCATCTTGAGCATGCGCGTATACCTGTCTTTGCGCAGTTTCTCCCAGCCACCCTCGTATCGTTTGATATACTTCTGAATGGTTTTTTCCGGAGCGTGAATGGGCCAATGTGGTGCAGTGAAGGCAATATATTGGAAGAAGGGTTGTTCAGCTTTGGCCAGAGCTTTGATCTGGCGAACAGCCTCCTCGCCGATCTTGTCGGTGTAGTAAAAGCTCTCATGGTCGGGCTCCATGCTCTTTCTATTGCGGGTCAGAGTCATTGGATCATAATAGGAACCAGCTCCATGCAGGGTGCCGTAAAAGTCATCGAATCCCCGATTCATCGGAGCGTTCGGACCGTTTGGATCAAAGCTTTTCCCTCCAAGGTGCCATTTTCCAACCATGGCCGTTTTATATCCCGTTGTCTTAAGAACCTGAGGTATGGTTATGCGGTTTTTATTGAGATAATTGTCATAACTCCCGGTCATGAGGGCAGCTCGGCTCGGCCAACAGCGTGCCGAGTTATAAAACTCGGTGAAGCGAAGCCCTTTGGCTGCCAGAGAGTCAAGGTTGGGAGTCTCTATTTCCCCGCCGAAACAGCCAAGATCCGAGAATCCCGCATCGTCAGCGAGAATGATGACGATGTTTGGACGATCCGCTGCTAGTGCAGCAGGACCAAATGCCAGCAAGATAAGTACAATAAATCTCTTGGGTACAACTTTGATCAACAATTTTCTTACTTTGTAATTTGTCCCAACTAAAAGTGAATTATAAAGGATAGCTGATAGAGCAAAAATTTTCATATATAAAAAATCTCATTTATTTGAATAGTTAGATTGATGAGAGTTAATTTTTATTTGAGGTAGTATACATAATCATTTTTTGCGCGACTATCTTCTTCGGTCATGTAAATAATTCAGTAATTGTTCATGCTCTGAAAAGCTTAAGTCAGCTACCTTTCCGACTGCAATTATGGTGGTTTGTGAACGTAAATGATCATGGTGGCAAGCTGTGTCAGCTTTAAAGCATTTACGCTCACAAACAATTGGCCTACTTACTGGTATTTTTTTAATTCCAGCGCTTTCAGGTTAAAGCCTTCAAAAGTCCCTTTCTTTGTTTTGAATATGACTTTTTGCTTACCCGCTTTATCAAACTCCACAACACCTAAGCGAAGTGTTCGCACACGCGGTAAAAGACCTCGTCCAAACATGCGCTTGGAAGGTGTGCGATCGCCCGTATCCAAGGCTTGGATCGTCATGGCTTGCAAACCGGTTAAAATTTCAAATTCACTAAAATCAGCTTTGTCATCACAGGAATAAGTCATCTCCAAGGCGTATTTACCTGGCTTTCTAAGATTGACTTCCCAGGTCACCTCAGAGGACTCGCTCCAGCCATTCACCATCTCGGCATGCTTCCACTCACCAAACTTCTCCATCCAACGTAGTTGCTTGACTTCGCAATTCTTTGTTTTCGAAAAAACCGATAAGAGCGAAGCAGGAGTCTCACCATCAAAAGCAAGTCCATGATCCACTTTTAGTTCACCCTTTAGGTTCAACTGAATCACGGGTATCATATCATTGGGTTGAATTTTCGGTATGTTGACTACGGTCCAATCGCCTTCTTTAGCAATTGTTATTTGAGAGGATAAACCAATAATAGAAGCTTCACTAATCGAGTTGCTGAGTCCAGGCAGATAAATTTTGCCACTGCTTGGCCATTTGAAAACATGGAGGTAAAGCTTATTCCCTTTTACCGTTACATCACCCCATGAAAAAGCTTTCTCCCAAGGAGATGCTTGCGCACCATAGATTGTCGCAGCGTGACTTTTGATCCATTTGCCCGCACCAAGTAAAGATTCCTGAGCATTCACAGGAATGGATCCATCGCTACGAGGACCGATATTGAGCATATAGGTACCCCCACGGGCCACCACTGAAATTACATTCTTAGCAATTTGTTTCGTGCTTTTCCAGTTCTGATCATACCAAGCATAGGACCAAGAATTATTCGTCGTATCAACACATTCCCATAGACCTCCGACATTCTCGGGTGGGATCTCCATATCACCTAGAGATGAATAATCACCAACGCCATTACCAATGCGACTGTTGATTAGGCAACGGGGCTGATGTTCTCTCACCAAATTAACCAAGGCCATTGAGTGCTCTTTAGTCATCTTACCTGGTGTATCAAACCATAATACCGCCAAATCACCGTATTGAGTTACTAATTCTCTCACCTGTGGTTCACACTTCTCTTTGAAATATTTATCAAACTGAGCATCTTTAGGATTAAAGTCCCATGCATTACCATAGGCATCTTTTTCGTTCCAATCCTGATACTGAGAGTAATAAAAGCCAAAGCCTAAGCCCTGCTTGCGGCACTCATCTGCCAGTTCTTTCAGCGGATCGCGTTTGAAGGGACTGGCATCAACGATGTTATATGAACTCGCTTTTGAGCCATACATGGCAAAACCATCGTGATGCTTAGCCGTAATGACAATATATTTCATGCCCGACTGCTTAGCTAAGCTAACCCATGCCTTGGCATCAAATTTTACCGGATTGAAATCCTTTGCTAAAGCGCGGTAATCATCAACCGATATACCCGCCAAATACTTATTCATGATCCATTCGCCAATTCCAAAATAGGTCTTTCCCTTCCAGTCACCCGCTAATTCTGAGTAAAGGCCCCAATGAATAAACATGGCATATTTTGCCTGTTTGAACCAGGAGCCGCGTTCACCGGCATCGAGTTCGAGGCGTTCTCCCCAAAGTTTATCCATAGCGCTGTCAGCTATTTCATCGGCTCTTGCCGTCATAAATGGCAGGGCCATTATTAGCGCCAGCACAAGCTGGAGGTGATATTTGTTTTTTTCTTTCATTTTATTTCATTCCTTGTTGTTTATTTAACTAAGTCTTAATGGAAATCATGCAGAACATTCCACTGAAAATCCGATTTTTCCTTTGAAAAGATGTGATTCGAAATAGTGAAGAACGCACCATCCGACTATCGTCCCCAGACCCTTATTTTACGGTTTCAACCGAGAGTTCTTGAAATGCGGTATTTTCACCGCCACTCGCTGTGGTGACAGGGGATACTGCCCACACAATCCAGCGGTAGCTTCCGAGAGATTGCTTAGCGGATGCCCGCAAAGATGCAGCGACGAAGGTCTCTTTCGCCTTACCTGTGTCGATGATTCCCAATACGCTGTACTTACTTAGATCCCAACCGGGGTCGGTCTCCGAGCGACTCGCATAGATCACTAATTTTTGTGCGCCGCGAACATTCTTTTTATTCGCCGACCAAGTCGTAATAGCAGACACTTCTTTAACCGTGCCGAGATCCATTTTGTAAGCTCCATTGTGGGTGCCATTGCCAAAAATGGGACCGAAGCCATTACTAAGTTTACCATCGGTCAAAGTCGCAATGGGGTCATTGTTCGTTGGCTGATTTGAATATACCTGATATTCAGATGCCTTTGGGGCTGATATTTTCTTAAATCCATCTCTTTTTGACGATACTTCGGTGCTTATCGCGGCTCCTTCGATGATGAAAGGCTTTACCTTTGGGTGACGAGCCGGACCATGATGGTACCCGTCAAGATCGACCTGCTTCGTTCCCTTCAGGGCTATCGCAGCGCTCTTGACGATCACGTTGGGGGTATGCTGCTCCTCGTCAGTCATGATCTCAAAAGTCCATGCGTACATGCTCGTGCCCAAGTCTGCGGGCGGTGTAATGCGTAGGCCTTGTTCAGTCATCTGCCATGCAATTGTAGCATCCGAGCCTAACAAGCGAACGCCCTGAATCTGCTCCGCGCTCCAGCCTGCCGTGCCGGTGATGGTGAAAGCGGCCTTCGGTTCTTGCAGCTTGATCGCGTAGAGCTTCTTTCCGTTGGTGGTGAAGGCGATATGGTCACGCTTCTGACCACAGACTTTCCAGTAACGACTACCATAAATAGCAGCGGCATTGATTTTTAACCACTCGCCCATGGCACGCAAACGCTCCATCTGCGGCTCCGGAATCGTCCCATCGGCTTTCGGCCCGATGTTGACCAAGAAGTTTCCGTTGCGACTGACGACCTCGATCATCTCGTGGATAATGTTTTTTATAGATTTATATTGATCATTTTCGAGGAAGCCAAAAGAGGTGCCAAAGGTCGTGCAGCTTTGCCACTTTGGACCGATCACCTTGAGCTTCAGGTTGTCCTTCTCGAGACACCCGACCCCATCCGGCCAGTTGCGGTTGCCACCCTTGTTGTTCACGTAGACCGCCTGTCCACGCGCAGCACCGTGGTTCATGAAGTCGGTGATCATGCCTCGGACTTGGTCGTCGAAATATTTGACCTCCGGTCTAGCGACTCCTGCTCGCACATTGTTGCCATCACGGGTATAGATCGGGAAGTCATCCATCCACAGAAAGTCGGGATGGTATTTCTCCTGGATTTCCTTCCAACGCGCCACGTAGTCATCGACAAATGCTTTCGTTACGCCAAATGGGCCATAGAGGGAGGCAGCTTCAGGCACGCGCTTTATCTCCTCCGCAATATCCGGCAGAGGCTCCGCGTTCACCGTATAAGATTTCTTCGCAAAGAAAGTCTGGTGCCGCTCTCGGTGATAAGAAGGCGCATATTTGAGTCCCAGTTTTTTCACCGCTTCGCCCAGGTCGCCGACAATGTCCCGTTTCGGACCTCTATCGACGGCATTCCACGGTGTAAGTTCGGAATCCCAGTTGGCCCAGCCATCATGGTGTTCTGCCGTCAGTACCACATATTTAGCGCCGACATCTTTGAACAGTTTAGCCCACGCGTCGGGATCCCATTTTTCGGCCTTGAACTCGGGAATAATGTCCTTATATCCAAATTCTGGAGGCTTACTGCCCCAGCGCTTCTTCATAGAGCCGTAATAATTATGCTTATCCCTGTAAATCATCTTGGGTACATGTTCGGCATAGCCGCGTCCGTTCTTGTGGTAGCCAATCACACTATAAGGTCCCCAGTGAATGAAGATCCCTATCTTACCGTCATCAAACCAGGCGGGGACCGGCATCTTTTGCAGTGCTTCCCAACTGCCGTCGTACACGGGCAATGCATTCTCCGGCGTTAGCGATTCGGCCTCTTTCGATTGAACGAACTCCCCTGCAGGCTTATGCTTATCGCTATCGTTCGCGAATGATGACTGGCCGGCAAGGACTAGGGAAGCAACCGTGAGGCTAGTTTTTATTTTTTTTGTGATCATGCTATATCCTTTAAGGATTTTTTAATATTCAGCCTTTGAAGCTGCTGGCTTTGTGTCCAGGTGTACTTCGGCGAATTGAAGACCAGAGGACTTTTTAACTGATTCTGTAACCACAAGTTTGTACTTGCTGAATGCCTGACCAGTGGCTACTTTGAAATCTCGCGCTTGAAGACGGGAGGTGAACTGCTCATCGGTACGTTTATCCAGCGACGTCCAGTTTTTTCCATCATTGGAGCCCAAAAGCTCCCATGACTTCGGATCGCGCTCAGGCATGTCATTGCCACTGACAATGGTGTATGTTGTTGCTGTCATTGACGACCCTTTTAATGAGAAAACAAAGGAGGCCGGAAATGTGGGGTTGCCATGGAAATATTTGGTGCCGTAGTTCCCGTCCACCAGTGTCTCTGGTCTGTGTTTGCCTTCAGTGTTTGCACTGGCACTGACCGACGCATCCAGTCGTGGTTTTGATGATTTTGTGGCAGCATTCTTATGCCCTTTATTCGCAGCCCAATGGCGCGTCAATTTGTCAGCGTACCCTTTGTTTTGTGACTCCCACGTAATCAGTTTACCGGGCTTATCAACATCGAGTGGATCTCCCATCTCTTTCTGAAGTTCAACAAATTCTCTCTTTAACTCCTGTATCTTTGTGGCGTACTCAGGGTTATCGATTAAATCATTCATCTCAGCCGGATCGTTCTTAATGTTGAAAAGGCGCATTTTCTTTGCCGCATGTGGATAGAAGATAAGTTTCCAGTCATCCTTCAGAATCATGCGCTGAGTGTTCATATACTTGCCGTAAATCCTATCGTACTGAACCGTCTTCTCTCCCTTGATCAAAGGCATCAGACTTTTGAATTCCACATGTGCCGGCTTCTCCACTCCAGCCAGCTCAATTGCTGTAGCCATCGCATCCTGAAGGTAGATTGGCGTATCAATTTTGGAATTTTGCTTGATTCCCGGCCCGACAACAATAAAAGGAGGACGCATGGAGTGCTCATACATGCTCTGTTTGCCCATGAGTCCGTGATGGCCTGCAGCCAGACCGTGGTCAGCAGTAAAGATAATGTAGGTATTTTCCGCTTTTCCACTCGCTTCCAAAGCATCCAGCATACGCCCGATATGGTGGTCCATATAGGTGATGGAGGCATAGTACTCCTGACGGTTTCGTTTTACGGCATACGTCGTACGCGGATAGGGTGCCAGAACTTCGTCTCGTAGTTTTTTTCCGCAAATCTCTGCTGCATACGGGTACTCAGGCATATAGTTCTCCGGGATTTTGATAGAATCAAGCGGGTACATATCCACATACTCTTTCGGAGCCTGACGAGGGTCATGGGGCGCGTTAAAGGCCAGGTACATGAAGAAGGGCTTGTTATCATTCTTGACCTTTTCAAAGAAGGTCAGGGTATTGTCGGCCACCACCTGAGTCCAGTGGGTCCCGCCTCTCCAAAACCCTTGCTGTCTTTTGTCCCACGGCAACCACTCGCTCTCATAGAGCTCGGGCTTAAAGGTACGTTTGTAGCGTGCTGGAGTCTGGTTCGGCATACCACCACGTACATCCTTCATGACGTCAAAACGCGGGTTACCGTGTACGTGCCATTTACCTGTCATGTACGTGGTATAGCCGGCGCTATTCATAATTTGAGACCAGTGCGGGTACTGTTTCACACCTTTCTCAGCTCGGTTGACAAAGCGACCCGAGTTGAGCATGGCCCGGCTGGCAACACATACTGCTCCACCCCAAGCTCCCATATTATAGGTATGGGTAAATGATATCCCACGTTTCACCAAACGGTCAAGATTCGGCGTTTTTATATTCAATTGTCCGTACGCACCGATCGATTCATAGCTTTGATCATCGGCAAAGATAAACATGAAGTTGGGCTTTTTGCTAGCTGTTTCGGCGGCAGATAACTGACTTGTCATGGTCAGTGCAACTACTGTGAATATGAGTGTTTTTATCATGTTTGGTTTGTTGTTGTTTGTTTAACTAAGTTTTTGTGGAAAGAGATGAACTCAGGTGCTTATGGATGCTCATTCAGCACCTTAGTCATTGAACTTTAAACTATTTCAGTCGCTGTAAAACGATGCTCTTGATATTGGCTAAGACACCATGATTAATTTGTGTAGGCTTAAAGATAAATTTTTGTGTGCCAGGGTGAGGTATATTTATCACCCCGAGTTCTACTCTGGTGTAATCCGTCCAGTTATTAGTACCTTTAATAATCCCCTTTAATTGACTACCGGGAACTTGCAGTTCAAAGCTACTACCTGCTTTATCTTTGGGGCAAGATTGGTACAAGGTAACATTATACTTACCTGGATTATCAACATATAAATTCCAATAGATAGACGTATCGATATTTTCATAATAACCAATATTATGATCACCTTCCTTGCGGGCATGAGTACCATCAATGATAGCTTGACGTGTATTTAGTACGGCCTTGTTGTCATCGATTAAAATGGCTGGAGAGAGTACAAAGGTCTTTGATGTACCCATGAGGCTTGGCACCAAAGAATTGCCCTTATCTTTATAGCTGGCTTTGACAACATAAATGCCTTGGCTATCGCGCTGTTTTTTGGGTTTTTCGATAAAGCGTAGGCGACCGTTTTTGCCTTTACTAATTAAGTTGGATGGCTTAGCCATCTCCATGATTGCAGAGACCATTTTATTGAGTTTATCATCATTAATGTGAGCTTGTGGAGGCATGGGCATGTGACCCCAAGCGCCATTACCACCAGTTTTTAATTTTTTGATAAGGTAATTCCTATTTTTGGCACTATCAGCGTATTTTTCTGCGATTTGCGCATAAGAAGGCCCAATCGACTTAGCTTGTGATTGGTGACAAGTCAAGCAATTATTAGAGACGATCAGTTGAGTTCCTTCATGTAATAGATTCATTCCTTCAAGGCGTGGGTCTGCAAGCTCATCATTAGTGGTGGGGAGGGAGCCATCTGGGCGATACTCCGCAGTGACTTCAATTAAACTGGGATCAATAAGGCCATCTTCTTTATCTGTAGCCTTGACCACATAGCTTATTTCTTTACCCCATGTAAACAGCTTAGGGCCGGTACTCAGACTTAGGAGTTCGACCTGTGGCCGTTCATTGCCAGCAAAAATTTGTATTTGTTTAGTGCTCATTTTACCAGCACTATCTTTTATGGTTAATTTTACAGTATAAATACTAGGCTTAGTGTAGGTGATTTTTGGATTGATTTCCTGCGAACTCTGACCATTGCCAAAATCCCAGTGATAAGTTAAATTATCGCCATCTTTATCATAGCTATCGCGAGCTGAGAATTGAACTTGTAAGGGAAGGGGACCATCACGCTTATCAGCGCTCATACTAATGATGGGTCGACGATTAAAGCCCTCAAAAGTAACTTTCTTGAGTGTACCATCGTTATTATTCCACCAACCAGAACCATAATTCAAAATATAGATTTCTCCCTTTGGGCTTTGTTGAATATCTATAGGATGAACTAAAGAATGATTACTCAAAAAGGGCGTCAGAGAATGGATTTTATTTTGTTCATTAAATTTTATGAGGAAGATTTTTGCGCGGGCCCAATCATAAAAGAAAAGAGTCTCATCAAAGTAGGCGGGAAAACTTTTGCTGCGCATTTGTTGATTATAAAAAGGGCCTGCCATGGCATTACGACTGCCATTGCCTAAATCAGGAAAGTTATCAAGCTTTTTATAGGGATACATTAAAATTGGGGCATTAAACTCAGGTAGTTTATTCAGCCCCGTATTATTGGGAGAATCATTACTAGCGGGATTGGCAAAGGGTGCCGAAACCTGAGCTGTTTTGAAATCAAAGTCACTATAAGCTTGATCACCGACAAAGTAGGGCCAACCATAATAACCAGCACGCTTAGCACGGTTTAATTCGTCATAACCCATGGGACCACGTCTAGAATTATTGCTGGCATCGGGGCCAACTTCTCCCCAATAAATAGTCTCAGTATCCTTGTCAAGCGACATTTTATAGGGGTTACGGCAGCCTTTGATATAAATCTCGGGCCGTGTTTTAGCTTGTCCTTGTGGGTAAAGGTTTCCCGCCGGGATGCTGTAACTAGCATCTTTATTAATTGTGATCCGTAAAATGGATCCACGTAGATCATTACTATTTGCAGCCGAACGTTGAGCGTCGTAAAATTTTTGCTCGGGCTTCTCGTTAATTGGAGCAGAACCATTGGAGGCAAAGGGGTTGGTGTTATCTCCTGTGGAAATAAAGAGTTGACGATTATTGCCAAAGGCTAAGCTACCACCTTCGTGGCAGGTTTGATGAGTGCGATCAGTATCGACATCTAGAATTTTGACCTCGTTAATCAAAGTATTGTTTTTAAAAGTAAAGCGAGACAGACGATTACACGACTTTTCTTTTGGCGAATAATAAATATAGATATATTGATTTTGTGAAAAATCTGGATCTAAAGCGATTCCAAGGCCTCCGCATTCTTTGGCGATATTATCGCCACCTTGAGCGATCTCTTTATGTATGGCATCGAGCTGAAATATTTTTTTCGTTTGGCCCTGAGCTTGAAGTTTTACAGCACCCTTGCGCTCAATAATGAAGACTTGATCACTTGCGCTGACCGCAATTGCAATAGGGTCCTCTAAACCTGAGCTCAATTCTTTTATTGAAAAATTTTCATCATCGGGTAAAACCTTATTGTAGTCTATTTCAGGTCCTGAGCAGACGTAGTCGACCCCCCCTAAGATGTGCTTGAGAAAGAGGGGTTCTTTAAAAGATTCTTTGGTGTGCCCACCAGCGGTATAAAACATTCGCCCGCCATCGTATTCTTGAAACCAAGCCGAGGGATGGTAGTCGCCATTCTGACCTCCTTGATAAGTTGATTCATCTAAGTTGAGGAGTGGGGTGATATTGGGAGAGAAATTTTTGAAATTATACCATTCATCTTTACGACTCCAACGATTGGGTAAAAAATCCGTGGAGGGGTGCTCGCAGGCACATTTTTCTTGAACAGCAGTTTGTGTTTGTGGGTGACTAGAAAATTGTGCCCCGATTAAGCGCATGTACCAAGCCCAGTTATACTCGGTATCACTAGCAGCATGAATGCCAACAAAACCACCTCCAGCTTGGATAAAACGCTGAAATGCTAATTGTTGTTCTTTGTTTAAAATATCACCCGTAGTGCTCAAGAAAATAATTGCGCGGAATTGTTTTAAATTTTTATCATTAAAAAGCTGACTATCTTCTGAGTGTATGCAATTATAGTCATTTTTTTCAAGTAGTTGACTTAAGGCTTGAGCTCCAACTTCAATGGAATCGTGCCTAAAACCAGCCGTTTTTGAGAAAATTAGTATATTTGGTTGCGAGGCCATTGCGTTGATCGCAAGGAGAATTAAAAGTGAAATAAAGCGCATAAAGTAATCTATATTAGGGTTTAACTGAGCTAGTATATTTTGGTCTATTTTCTAGCAAATAGGCTATGGGAAGTGTAAGAATTTTTGCTTAGGGTTTATGTATTGGTTTAGCGGGAATCTATAAAAGACAAAACAGGATGTTGTTTTTTTCACGAGCTGGTAAAACTTGAGGAACTGGTACGAGGAATATTACAAAAGTCCCAAGTATTTGTCACAGTAATTGCTTTATATTTTTGCCCACGGTCTTAGCCAATATTTAGCCTTCAATTAGAGTGAAAACTTTCATACGCAGAGCTCCTACATTAATTTTAAGTATTAAATTTCATCATTTAAGCATGATACTTAAACTTAAGAGGCAGGGGGAGGCAGGGCGTAACACTTTTTTTAGTCGGTGAGCTTTTTCGTCCGGGGCAAGGTGAAAATTTTCAGGGCAGATAGCTGACCCGCACGGGGCAGGGTAGCTACTGCGAGCATGGTTGTTATTTTTTGGGTGATCATGCTATATCCCTTTATTAATTTTTTCGAACGCTGCTGAAATCATTTCACGTTCAACTTTAGCAACTTACCTTTGAATTTTCCTTTAGGCGACTTGGGATCTACGGATTACCATAATCGAAGCCGTCGCTTAGGTCTCCGATTCGATTTTTTCCTTTGAAAAAATGTGATTCGAAATAGTGAAGAACGCACCATCCGACTATTGTCCCTAGACCCCTATTTTACGGTTTCAACCGAGAGTTCTTGAAATGCGGTATTTTCACCGCCACTCGCTATGGTGACAGGGGATACTGCCCACACAATCCAGCGGTAGCTTCCGAGAGATTGCTTAGTGGATGCCCGCAAAGATGCAGCGACGAAGGTCTCTAATCGCCTCCCTTGCGGCGCTTTATTTTTCCCGTTTTGAGCTGATGAAGATCATTGACCATTCCTGTTTTTGCAGCTTCCCACCATTTCTCATACTCTTGTTTGAATCGCTGAACCAGCTCTGGGTGTTCTGATGTTATATCCTTCTCCTCTTCACGATCATTTAGGTAATCTTTTAGCTCCGGGTGTCCTTTTTCTCCCCAGGTCAACCTGTAGCGATTGTTGAATATAGCTGCATATCTATATTTATAAGTTTCCATAAGATCACTGGCGTTCCATCGGCCTACATGACTAAACAATAACCGGTCTTTAGTGACGTTTGATTTTTCACCCTTAATATCAGGCAGCAGGCTCACTCCTTGAACCCCCAGATCATCTATGCCTACTCCGGCAATTTCTGCAAAGGTCGGAAGAATATCCATCCCACTTGCCAAGGTGTTATTTTCTGTATTCGAGGTCGTCACTCCAGGCCACCGGATCAAGAATGGCACACAAGTCGCACCCCGCCATGATTGAGTTTTTCCCCCACGGAAACCAAAATTATAGAGCCCGTTCTTCTTCAACCTTCCATCGCGACTATGCCCAGCACCGTCTGGTCCGGAAATGGCATGACCATTATCTGTCATAAAGATTAAAATGGTCTCCCGATCGTCTTTGCGACTCGCCATCCACGTCATCAACTTCCCTATATTCTCATCAACTGCGGATATCATAGCATAGTAGTTTTTTTCATTATTTTTCAGCTTGGCACCCGAATACAAGTCTTTGTAGCGCTGTGGGGCCGCTAGTGGGGTATGAGGTATACTGGTCGCAAGGTAGGCAAAATAGGGCTTTTCTTTTGAGCAGGACTCCATCCATTTTATCCCCTCATCAAAAACAACATCCCCACAATAACCTTCATATTTACTATTCTTTCCATTGTGAGATAGAGTCGGGTTAAATCGCCCTAACTGATTGAAGGTGTAGATCGCTGTATCAAACCCACGACGATGAGGCTCCAACGGTTTCCCTGTCAGACCTGTTTTGTGACCGGGTTCTGAAAGATGCCATTTACCAACCATACCGGTCTGATAACCGCCTTGTTTCATTATTTGAGGAAGTATGGTTATATCATCCCTGAGGTTCATACGATCTAATATCGTATGAGTCACCCCAACAGAAAATTCATGTTTACCACTCATAATCTGAGCTCTTGAGGGTGCGCACGTAGGAGCAACATTAAAGTTTGTGAATCGAAGGCTCTCTTTAGAGAGTCGATCAATATTGGGCGTTTTGATCTTTGGATTGCCGCTCATTCCCAACTCTCCCCACGCCATATCATCGGTCAAAACCAGAATGATGTTCGGTTTCGACTTGCTCACCGCAAGCGGCTTGGAGTTTTCTGCAGCTGATAACTGGCCGGCCAGGGCCAGGGCAACTACCGTGAGCATGGTTATTATTTTTTGGGTGTTCATGCTATGTTCTTTTATTAATTTTTTCGATTGGGGCTGCCTACTTTTTAGAAGTGGGTGATTTTCTTCCACTCATCGTCCCAAGCGCTTATTGTACGGTTTCAACCGATCTTTAGTTAATCTCTATCCATCAGTTCCCATATAATATTATGATTGTTCCAGTCTCTATGGTGTTCTGGTATAGCCATCAAATTCCCTGAGTTTAAAACATGTTTCGCCGAACCATCAACATATGCAACATTAAACCCATTTCTATGGAGGGGTCCGTCATAATACTTAGGCCCTCCTACTCGTAGTGAAAGAGGATCGGAAATAATTGCCATACCGGGGTCATGCGTTGTTGATAATATCTGTTGATCTTTATCTGTTACCCTTGTAAAGTAGCTAACGGCAAGCCAAACCCCACTCCAACTCCCTGTATGATATTTCCAGCCATTAGGACCGTCATACGTAACAAGCTCATCGGACGGACAGTAGAATACATGAGGATCAATATTGTAATCTTTATAGAGTCGACCTAAACCATAGTAACGGTCAGCATATGAAGGAAATGAGCCGTAGCCTGAGCCGTTACCTACATTTTCGTGTAGGCCTTTTCCGGGTGACAAAGGAAATTTTCCATCATTGTCCGAAGCAAACATATGGTAACCCGTAATATTCTGTTTCTCATTGGATAAACATGCTGCCTGCCTACTTTTCTCCCTGGCCTTGGATAATACCGGTAAAAGCAATGATGCAAGAATTGCGATAATCGCAATTACCACCAATAGTTCGATAAGAGTGAATTTCTTCACTCTATTCAGTACATCAGGTGATTTAACAAGTCTGTCATTGGTAAAATTCTTAAGTGCTTTCATGCGTAACGCTCCTACATTAATTTTAAGTATAAAATACAGTATTAAATTTCTCATCATTTAAGCATGATACTTAAACTTAAGAGGCGGGGGGAGACAGGCCGTAACACTTTTTTTAGTCGGTGAGCTTTTTCGTCCGGGGCGAGGTAAAAAGTTTCAGGGCAGATAGCTGACCGGCACAGGGCTGGGCAGCTATCGTGAGGGAGGTGCTTAATTTTTCTCGATTGATCCCTTTTTTACATGCGATTCTTTGCTTGTTGTGAATTTATATATCGACTTTGTTGCGTATGTATCACCTTTATCAAGAACGACAGACGGGAAATTCGGCTGGTTCGGAGCATCGGGGAACTTTTGTGTTTCAAGTGCCATGGCACCGCGATAGATCTGCGGCTTGCCGTTTTTACCATTCGTCTTTCCATCAAAAAAGTTTCCTCCGTAAAATTGGAGTCCAGGCTCCTGAGTGTAGATCTCCATAACTCGACCGCTTTTTGGTTCAGTAACCCGTGCAGCAAAGGCCATAGAATTGTCATCAGGACGCTTAAGCACCCAGTTATGATCATATCCGGCACCGTGTTTCAGCTGTGTATTGTTTTTCTGTTGATCCAAGTCACGGCCGATGGCCTTTGTTTTGCGAAAATCAAAAGGAGTATTTTTCACGCTTACATTTTTCCCAAGAGGAATCAGAATGTCATCAACCGGTGTGTAGTAATCGGCATTGATTTCCATGATATGATCATTGATTGTCGTGCCTTCTCCTGCAAGGTTGAAGAAGGGGTGCCAGGTCAGGTTGACGACTGTTTTCTTATCCGTTGTTGCTTTATAGGATATGGACAATTCATTTTTATCGTTGAGAGCGTAGCGAACATCGACGCTGAGATTTCCCGGATAGCCCATCTCGCCATCTTTTGATAGGTAATGTAGGTGGATAGCCTTAACGCTCACACTTTTTACATCCCAGACACGATGGTGGAAGCCTTTGAGACCGCCGTGCAGGTGATTCGGGCCGTTGTTGATCGACACATTGTATTCTTTGCCTTCAAGTTTGAATTTACCTTTGGCAATACGGTTGCCTACACGACCTACTATGGGGCCGTGAAAAGGCTCCGGGCAGTTGATGTATTCATCTAGTGTATTAAAACCGCTGATGACATCCTCGAATTGACCATTTTTATCGGGAACAGATATACCGACTGTACGGGCTCCGTAGTTGCTTACAGCAACCTCTACACCGTTACTGTTTTTGAGTACATAGAGATCTGTCCTCTTACCGTCGATAGTTTTTACAAACTCTGACTTGTTCAGTTTTAAAGCACCACTCTGTTTTGCTGTGGTGCACCCTGTAATAAGTACTCCAAGCATTGCCAATTCTAATAATTTTCTCATTTCTACACTTTTATTTTATTTTTAAGTATTCAGAAGTTTCATTAACAATTATGTTGTTTTTCGCTGCGGCACTTCCGTCGTTAAACAGGAAGTTCATTTTGTCGTTCTTGTGCTGATCAAAAGCCTGGATATCAAGCATATTTTGATCATTTAGTGTTAGTGCACTCCACCAGGAAAAGCCAACTCGACTTTGCATGCCTTCCATTAATATGATTGTATCACTTTTTATCTCTGACATTTGTCTACCAATAAATTTACTGTTTATTCCAAAATCAGTGTTTAATGGTGTTGTGTCTTGGGGTGTAAAAAACGACCATAAACTATTTGTTGCATATGAATTAATGGCATAGTTGTCCCCCCCCCCCCTAATGGGAGGGAACTTAAGGATTTTTCATCATGAAATCTGGCCATATTGAACCCCTAATATTTGATACTCAGCATTGAGGAATTGCGCAGTTTCAATTTCTTTATATTTTACTTTTCCTTTGTGCACAGTGAATTTTGAAGGTGGAGTATTACATATTCTAGGAGAAGACCTCCATGGTTTATAAATATACCAACAGCTTTTGACTGCTCTTAAGCAATTCGCCAATGCTTTTTTCGAGCCTCTAAATGGATTAAGGATCGCGAGGCAAAAAACGCAAATACGGTTTAAGCAAAAGGAAAAGCAGTACATCTTCGTGCCGTGATCCTCTGGCAATATCTCAGGTAGTTTAATTCGATTCCGTAATACCGCCGCTAGGTTGTATAAAGCAATGGCGGCATACATAAACTTTTTAATTCTTGAAAATTTTCGCTTCCGAATCGACTCCAGATTAAGGTTAACTTTCAGGTGTCGGTAGGCTACTTCCACAAGATAGCGCTGACGGTATAAACCTGAGAGTTCTTTCCATGAGAATTTGGCGTCATCCAGTAAGGTCGTGATTAAAACCTGCGATTTAAGTTTGGACGTTCCCAGTGTTCTGATAAGACGAATTTTAAGAGTTGTTCCTAGTAAATGTTGATGATCTGGATAGTTTTTAAGGTGTGAACGAGTGAGTTTAATCTCGTGAACAAGAGATCGTTTCTTAGAATCGTTCATTTTCTGAGCTAGATGACTCATTTTCAACGGCATTAAAACTTCGTGGCCCAACTCTTTTGCTAAGGCAATAAACGCCATGCCGTTATATCCTGCATCTGCCATGTATAAACTTTTCTCTGAATTCTCTAACATATGCTCGTATGCTAAAGTTCGTTCAGGGCAATCTTCTTGAAGCTATTTTGAAATCATCAAATGTTCCCGTGGAGAGCTCGAAAAAACCAACCGCAAGACATTGTGGATAATGTCCATAAGCTTGGCCATACTGCTCAAGTGTGCTTGTACTTCGTGGTAGTGAAATCTTAGTGCCATCAGGAATAATTATCTTTAATCCATGGTACTTGCGACCAGAACTATCGAATTCCTGTTTATGGGATTCTGAGAGTAATGTGGTTACGGCTTTAAAAGGAAGTTTGTCACAAGCCTTACTAAATGATTTGTCAGTTGGAATGGTATTTCCAGGGAAAAGTTTGAGTTCAAATAGCTGAGCGAGTAATTGTTTATACCCCAGTTTGAACCCTGACTGTGCATTGGCTAATAATGAGATTAATAATACCTTTACAGTAAAAATACGCGTTCGAGAAAACGCCCTTTTTTAGTAGTATCTATAGCCCGTTCTTCAGCGCTAAAGATATTTTCGATCTTCTCCACAAGTTGAATCGACTTTTTACTTTTAAGCATCACTCACCTCGCTTTTTATCAAAAGGATATTGATACGATTTATTTCAGTCATTAGTTGCTTAATTCGTTCACCTTCAGCCTCTGCTTTTTTAAACACCTCCAAATGGCGAGCAGCTATATAGGTCGTTTTGGTTTTACCTTTGATACTTTGAGATAGGTAGTAAAAGGGCTTCTCTTTTTTACTTTGCTTCCTCGTAGTTTCAATCACCGTACCAGCCACCCAGTACGGTGATTTAATCAACTCAGTCTTTAATTCATTCAGCTTTTCTAACAACTCAAACTTTTCCATTTCTACATCCAATTAGATATGTTTATAAACATATCTATTATAGCCAAAAAATGATAAAATTAAAGTTCTATTACTGAATAATTGGGAGGGATAAAATCCTTAAGTTCCCTCCCATTACCCCCCCCCCCGAATGCCCCTGTGCGAGTACGTTTGGTATCTAAAGGGCATTGATATATATCATAGTCACCATTGTCATCTGTTATAGCACCAGCTACCATCGAATCCCCAAGGTAGGGGTCTATGTGTCGATCCCAGCTACCGTTGTAATCTTCACTAAGACCATCAAAACTTTGAGCTGGTGGGTGTCTCCCCTCATTGTCCTCGGAAAATAAAAAGAATCCATAATAAATTTGTTTGTTATTGTTCAAGCAGACTGAAGTTTTGGAGGTTCTCCTCGCTTTGGACAAAGCTGGTAAGAGTAAAGATGCAAGAATCCCAATAACGGCTACCACCACAAGTAATTCGATTAAAGTGAATTTTGATTTCATAAAATCACCTTTTTTTCTTGAAAAGAAATATTGCATAATTTTCGTCCTAGGTTTTGTAGTTTAGTAACGTTCTTTAGGATATAAGAGGCAAGGGGAGGCAGGGCGTAACAATAAAAATAAATTTTTTCGAAAGAAATATTCTATTCGCATAATGAGTACGCTACTAAGACCTTAAGGAATTTGCTTTCAGTCAGGCCATTTCAGCCCAAATCGATTTCTTAATAAATTTTCTGTTGTATCGCTTAGTAAGGGACTAATTCCTTTGACAAAAGGACCGTTTCAAAAGTTTATAGGCTAAATATTTATATACTTTTTTACTGGTTTAATCTTCTTGGTTTTTACTGTCTTAATCGTCTTTACTTTTACTGATAAAATTCCGAGTGCTTTACCCTTGCTGGGTGTCATAAGGATGCGTACATAGCGAGATTTTAGCGTTTCTTTAAACTGAACGGTATTATAGTCGTCCAGCTCGACACCGAACTGACCATCAGAGGAGGGCACTTTAAGCCATGGACCGGCCTGATCGTCAGAGGCTTCTATATGCCACGATGTTGGAACTTTGACACCAGCATTGTCCTGAAACCAGAATACCCCGAGCGATTTAACCGATGCTTTGTCGCCGAGATCCAACTCTACCCACTGGCTTTTGCCTGTCTGCGGCCATGAGGTCCATCGTTTGATGCTCTCGTCACCTGATCCATAGGGGGTACTGTTTTGGATCAGACCGCTTGTCGTGTCACTTGTGTTTGTATGCGAAGCTCTTACCGCCAGCACTTTCAAATGAGTGGAGTCATCCGTGGCAATAGGAGCTCTTTGCACGTAGGGAATAGGCGCAATACCGTCAAGTGTTCCCGTAAGCTTTGTCAGGGTTGGAGCTGCCGCGATCTTTTCACCGTTTGCATATACGGAAAGTCCTTTTCCTTTGCCGTACTTCTCTCCGCTCTTATCCCAGATGATCGTGAGGATTCGGTCGTGATAGCGGACCTTATCCAAACAAAAATAGTCCCAGGTCTTATCCGGCAGCAAGGGATTTACTTCTATCACATTGTCGGCACGAGGACGCAGTCCTACCAATCCGGTGATGATTAAATCATTATACGTGGAGTGATTATAATCCTTGCCGCGTTCCTTGCCGCCTTTGCCTTTATCCCAGGTGCCATTCTTCCATTGCTTTAACCTTGTTCTGGAGATCCAATCACCTGTGTATGGATTCAGGTTCTCGTCAATCCACGAAACCACCTCTCCGTTTTCTCGCTTCAATTGGTGGCTTTTGGTGTAGATCTTCAAGGTTTCGAAGTAGTCCTCTTTAGATACTACATTCTGTGGGTAATGGTTCAGCACGTTGGTGAGAGCTGTTAAAGTTTGAGATGTTGCAAATGGCCAGCTTGGCCCATTCCACTGACATTCATGACCCCTGTAGGATATTTGAAATCCAGGATGACGTTGCTCTGCGCTGGTTGGACCATATGGTGCGTAAAATCCCTTGGCATCCATCAGTTGCTCCCAAGCCGCTTCGTAGTCCTTGTTTTTATCCGGCAGATTGAAGTACCACGGAGTGTAGCCGTGAAGCTCACGAACTTTTTCTAATTGATTTTTATGAGGTCGCAGAACTTTAAAGAACTTTGCGTCATTATCCCAGAGTTTCGCCTGAACTTCATGCTTAATCTCTAAAGCTTTAGCCTTGTATTCTTGTGAGATATCAGTTTTGCCAGCAAGCTTGGCAATTTCAGCAATAGCTAGAGCATCACCGTACATATAGGAGTTGATCGTCGGTCTGAAGCCGTCGCCGCCAATAGCCCATTCCATGCCATCTCTGTCTGCGGATTGAGCAAATAGCACGTCGCCTTTTTTATGAGATTTTTCCCATGCCTGATAATTTTTAATTAAATCATCCAGAAAATCGATGATAAAATCTTTGTTCGGAGTCACAAGGTGACGCTTATAAAATGAGTCGGCGATCCAGAAACTGTAGCGTCGCGGCTCTCCGCCCTTGCGTAACCAGAAGGATGAGTAGTCATCCAGGATTTTGGTGTCATGAAGCCAGCGCCCTTCATAGAATTGATGCCCCGCAGGACAACTGATTGTGTTATATTTCCCCGCCCAAGGTACTTTGGGTAGAAATTCGGTGACAACATAACCATCCGGCGTAGACTTCACATGTTTACGAAAGGTCCACCAGCGGTAATAGTAATTTTTTTCAATCTGTTTGTCAGGGCACTCAAAGAAGGGGATATTCTCCTCCAAAAATACCCAGGCATCTTTATTGGGAACGTGCTGAGGATAAAGTTCTTTATCTTGTTGGTTAAACTTGTCGACATAATGTTTAAATGATTGTTTTTCTAAAACATCCGCTGAAGTGAATTGTGCTACTATTAGAAAGGAATGTAGCATCATCGCTTTATAGATTTTTGTGAGGTTCATTAAAGATTACCTAAATTTATTTACATTAAAATTTTGTGAGAATTCAAACTAGGTTTTGTCGTTTAGTAAGATTATTAGGATATAAGAGGCAAGGGGAGGCAGGGCGTAACAATAAAAATGAATTTAAACTAAAAGATTATAGAGATTCTAAATGGATGTCCCTCATTCTTTCTTATTCTTTATTTAAGTCCCTATATGTAAATGATTGCGTTACTCAATGAGGTGTATGATGGTGTAGTAGGCTTTTTTATTAGCCAGTTTTTCATTTTTGTTATCGGTGAGTTCGCTGAAATCAAAACAGTAAACACGCTCTTTCATCAATGAACATGAAATAGTCATGCTCATACCATCTTCGCTGACTTTGATTGACTGGGGTGTGATATCTTCAAAGTCAGATTTAGGTGCGCCATATTTACGGCTGTATTCGTACCACCAACGTGATATTTTAATTTTTTTGGCATCTTGGAAATTTATTGTTTGAGTGAAATCAATTTTGAAACCATTCTTTTGAAGCTTTACATCGAGGATCTCGAAAGGGATGGTTTTTTGGTCCCAAGTTATTTTTCGCCGCGGCACTTCCGTCGTTAAATAGGAAGTTCATTTTACCATTCTTGTGCTGATCAAAATCCTGGATATCAAGCATGTTTTGATTGTTATGTGTTTCTAGTGAACTCCACCAGGAAAAGCCAACTCGACTTTGCATGCCTTCCATTAATATGATCGTATCACTTTTTATCTCTGACATTTTTCTACCAATAAATTTACTGTTTATTCCAAAATCAGTGTTTAACGGTGTTGTGTCTTGGGGTGTAAACCACGACCATAAACTATTTGTTGCATATGAATTAATGGCATAATTGTCCCCCAAGGCCCCTTACCAAGCTGAACTGCCTCCATTTGGGGGGTCAAAAAAGGGTTGACACTAATCCCTTTTTAATGACAGTAATATAACCTCGTTTTTTGAGAACTGCTTCAATAGCTTTTCTAGTCTAGAAAAATAACTTGTGGTCCTAATAGAACCACAAGTTATTTTTTTGATGTAGTTCACTGAACTAACCTATTCCATAAGGTCATATCTAATGAACCACCTGCTAGCGATAAAACCTTCAACACCCTTGTGGACGTTCTATTTTTCCTTCAGTAGTCCATTCAGTATCTCGTTCGAAGTCGAGAGTACTGTTCCGTGCCTCATCCCTTTCTGAACTTCTAATTTGTCCGAAACGTCCTCCCAACTCTTGAAGTCCTTCGTTCGCATAGCCCCGTATCTATGCTTCATATAGGCATCGAAATATACGTACCAGTAATCTTTAACCTTTAGGACCGTTGCGCCTTCCACCCAAAGCCCTTTGGGGGAGAAAGGCTCGGAGATCTTTTCCAGGGTCCGGTTACCTTGTCACTAGTTGCTAAATGAAGGTTCTTAGCTGGCGGATATCTGGTTTCATCCTTGGTGATCATAAGGTATTGATTCTCGACACGGATGATGGTCGAATCGATTACGTTGAAGCCAGGGTTATAGAAGAGACGAGTCTTCGTGTAACTCTTGAAGTCCTTGGTAGTGGTACAGTACATCCGATGATTCCACCCCTTGTCTGCGCTTTTGATCGTTTCCTTGAACTTGTTAGGAAGTGTTGTTGCCCAGTAGATTACATACTGATTACCGTCCGGATCCCACGTAATCTCAGGTGCCCAGCAATTTCGAGCCGTTGGCTCATGCGCCATAACAGGAATGAATTTTTGTTCTGACCAATTGATGAGATCTTTAGAATGGGCAATACCGATGCCTTTATCGCCCCAACTCGTTGTCCAGACCATATGAAAGACCTTGTCTGGTCCTTGAATGATACAGGGGTCACGCATTAGTTTTCCCCCGATCATAGGCTTCAGGAATGACTTATCACCCTTGAGAGCAGTCCATTGCAGGCCGTTCTTGCTGTAGGCTAGGTGAAGTCCATCCTTCCCATCACCCCTAAACGACGTGAAGATATAGGCTGCGTTATTTGTCTCGGCCTCAGCTGTGCCCTCTACTTTTGCAACGCCCACAAAAATAATGGCCAGTAATAATCGTACTTGTAATCTCATCTTCGTTATTCCTTATTATTTTGTACTTCTTTTTTATATGTTCTTACTTAACTGTGCTACCAAGCCGAACTGTCTCCATTTGGACTCAAAAAAGGGTTGACACTAATTCCTTTTTAATGATCGTAATATAGCCTCGTTTTTCGAGAACTACTTCAATAGCTTTTCTATTGGTGTGAGTACGTTCGGTATCTAAAGGGCATTGATATATATCATAGTCACCGTCGTCATCTGTTATATCCCATTGATCTACCATCGAATTTCCGAGGTAAGGGTCTATGTTTCGATCCCAGCTACCGTTGTGACTTAGCTGACCATCAATACTTTGAGCTGGTGGGTATCGCCCATCATTATCCTCGGAAAATAAAAAGAATCCAAGATACATTTGTTTTTCATTATTTAAGCAGACAGCAATTTGGGAGGTTCTCCTTGCTTTGGACAAAACTGGTAAGAGTAAAGATGCAAGAATCCCGATAATGGCTACCACCACAAGTAGCTCAATTAAAGTGAATTTTGATTTCATAAAATCACCTTTTTTTCTTAAAAAGAAATGTTGCATGAAATTGCTCCTTTAGTTTTGTCGTTTAGTAACGTTCTTTAGGATATAAGAGGCAAGGGGAGGCAGGGCGTAACAATAAAAATAAATTTAAACTAAAAGATTATAGAGATTCTAAATGGATGTCCCTCATTCTTTCTTATTCTTTATTTAAGTCCCTATATGTAAATGATTGCGTTATTCAATGAGGTGTATGATGGTGTAATAAGCTTTTTTATTCGCTAGTTTGTCATTGTTGTTATTGGTGAGTTCGCTGAAATCGAAACAGTAAACACGTTCTTTCATCAAGGCACAAGAAATAGTCATGCTCATTCCATCGGCGCTAATTTTAATTGCTTGTGGAGTGAGTTCTTCAAGTTCAGATTTAGGTGCGCCATACATACGGCTGTATTCGTACCACCAACGTGATATTTTGATTTTCTTGGCATCTTGGGGATTTATTTTTTGTGTGAAGTAAATTTTGAAAGACTCTTTTTGCAACTTTACATCGAGGATTTCAAAGGGGATAGTTTTTTGGTCCCAAACAACTTTTTGTAAGCCGTAGGGACGCAATCCACGAGAGGCCCAGCCGCGACTCGTCTGTCCAGCCCATAAATTACCCTCTAGATCAAATTTTAAGCGAATATTACCGCACTGAAATCCAGACATAAAATCAATAACAGCTCCCTGGTAACGACCAGCAACCTTTTGCAGTGAAACGCGAAAAATATTTGAGCGTGATTGATCGCCGATAAAAAATTGATTCTCAAAGGGACCAAATTTGCCTTTTGTGGCATTCCACTCGGGATTGCCCGGTGAATTGGCGATTTCTTCTTGGGGGATCCATACAATGGGCAGGGTTCTCATTTTATCGAATTCCTGATCATCCATGTTTTTAAGAGTAGTCATGTTGTACTCAGGTTTATCCAGTAGTGAAATTGGGTGGCCGTAAAATTTTCCAGGTTCAAGTTGATTCAGAGTAGAGCTTGCCAGATAATCACCCTGGTTATCAGTAAAAAAGAGTTCTCCTTGCGGATTTTTTCCCAAGCCAGCTGGGGATCTTAAACCAGAGGCAATAGGGGTGAATTTTCCTTCGGGGCTCACCTTGTATGCCCAGCCACGGTAGCCACCCTCAGTGGACATGGCGCTTAGCTTCAGTCCGGGAACTTTGGGACCGGCCGCAAGGTTGAGTGAGCCTATAAAGTTGCCTTGCTTATCTTTTATACCACCAAAGTTAAATTCGTGGTAGTTGTTATGAAAGCCCCATTCATGGGAAAGGTTTAGGTAGAGGTCGGCTACACCATCTTGATCAGAATCGACCAAGCGAGTCATCTCTGGTTTCTGAGTCACCACAACAGAGCCGTCATCATCGATCACTAAACCACAGGGTTCTTGTAAACCTTTGGCAAATTGAATCCATTTTCCCTTGTCCAAGATCCATACATCGCCGTATCTAGTGGCACAGTAAACGCGACCTTGTTTATCTATATCAAGACCTGCAATATGAAAGTAAACATCCTTGGGTGTGGTAATAGTTTCTATGCTATAACCTTTGGGGTTTGCCAATAAAAACTGCGTCAGTATGATTAAGCCTAAAAAGATAAATTTTTGCATTATTTAAGCTCCTTGATAGGGATAGAGATAAAAAAGTCTTGTGGTGATTCAGGAGTGAAGAGACCGTTTTTTGTTTTACCTTTTGATAGTTTTGTATTGAGTTCTTGGGGGATTTTTAAGTTGATGTCTAAGGCATGATTTGATTTTATACTGTAGCTCAACTTGAGGGCATTATTTTCAATTTTACTTTGGAGTGATATTTCACCTTCAGATGATTTAAAGATGAATTTAGGTAGGGGCTTGTCTGAATATCCAATATATTTGAGTTTAGCTGGTTTTTCGTTAATGAATAAGTTAATGGATTGTTCTGCAGAAAGTAAATGGGTGCCAAGGGGCTTAGCAAATTGCTGGCCACGGGCGTAAATATTAGGGCCTATATCTAGGGATTTACCCAACCATAGGGCTTTTACGTCGGAAGTTTTTGGGTCAATGGCAAAGCTTATCTTATCCATGTGATTAACTATAATGGAACCGGGAGGTGCTTGAGTTATTCTTTTACGAATAATTAAAAATGCATTTTCTGCTTTGGGAATATGGCTACTCGTGATCGACCTTCGGTAGGATTCAGACGTCAAGGGAATCGTTTCTTTGCCAACTAGATCAAGAAAAAAGACAGTGCTTTTGAAATCCTTAATGTACTCAAGTCGAATATCATGGGTACCCGCCCTGAGCTCTATAGGGATTTTGATCTGATGTTGTTTACTCGTTGGAAATGGGATTTTTTTTCCATCAATATAGAGATCTATACCATCACTCTGTTTCCTTACGCCAGCAAGTACAAATTTTCCAGCTAAGTGTTTGGGGATTAAAAGCTGACCGGTGAAAGATATCGCAAATTGATTGACCTCGGGGAGATTAGGGTTGAAATGAGGGGGCTGTAATAATCTTTCTTTATTAGCTTTAATTTGACCTAAATCGACTTTGTCATTTAGCCTAAGATCGTGGTAGATTTTGTATTTAACATTTCTTAAACCTTCTTGTCTAGAAAGAATAAAATTAGCTAGATCATTTATCTGCTCTTGCTTATATAGTGTGCCAAATGCCAGCATGCCTTTTTCAGGAAAGCCATTAGTGATACTTTTAATTATATCACTTTTTGAATTGCCGTGAAGCCATTGAGCATCCTTTAAATTAGGCCCCGTGGCTCCTTCTAGTTTATTGCCATGGCAAGAAAAACAGATGGTTTCATAGAGCTTTTGGCCCCTCAGTTCAGAAAGGTCATCTGCTTTTAATAACAGGCTGCTACTAAAGATTAGGACTAAGTTTAATATATTTTTTAGTTGCATAAGCCTTTTTCTGGTTGAGTTTTATAGAGCTAGTTAAGTAGGACTGCTTGGCCTAAGATGAATAGGATAAATTCTCTTATTTAAGTTCCTTCAAAGTCCATGGTGTTTTACGTTTTTTATTGTGTTTTCGAGTATGCTTTACATCTTTCTGAGAAACTAATTGAGCTGAATTTCCCCATGAATTGCGAATGTAAGTCAAAACCTCAGAAATGTACTTATCATCGTGGGAAGCAAGTGACTCCATGGCGCCTGGGTAAGTTTTGCCGTCTACGGGCCCCATGAGACCGTGAAGAGCTATTTTTATCAACTTATCTTTGTTGCCAAGAACTCTTTTTGAGCCTTTAAAAGGCGGGGCGAGCATGGTGTCAGTGCCAGCCATTGGGGTGCCTTCGCCGTTAGCACCATGACAGGCGAAACACAATGATTTATAATGCTTGTCACCCGCAGTCATAATCTTTTGAAAGATGGGTCCCTTACCAGCCAGAGAGTCTAACTGTTCTTGTTGTTTACGCTTGTTTTCCTTGTATTTATTCCATTGAGTGAAATGATGTTTAAGTGCATCATTTTGATGATGTTTGGCCAAGAATTCTTGAAGACTTTGCTTGGCGCTTGAGTCTTTGAGACTCAAGAAAGCTTGCGTGAGTATCGAGTTAGATTGAGAATTGTTTATAATGCTTTTAAAGCTGGCTAAGATATCTTTATTGGCTTCTTTGAGCCAAGGCTCAGAAGCTCGCATGGCGTGAACCGCAAGGCGTTCATCATTTGAAGACATTTGTGTGACAAGAAAATTAGGATCCAAAGCTTGAAGTCCCTCAAGAGTCCAGAGGAGTTCGATTTTTTCTTGAGTATTTTTTGATTCTGACAAAGCCCTTTTGAGCTGAGGGGCAATACTCTTGTCATTGCGAAGTATGAGTACCTTCCTAGCGGTGCTCCTCATCCAGCCATTTTTCTTTGCGAGTAGGGGGATGATATCCTCGGAGCTTTTATTCAAGATATCGGGGCGAGTAAATTTGGCTGAGTAGTCTTTTGGTATTAAGCGATAAATACGGCCCATCTGGATATTTTTAGCGAGTCCATATTGATCTATAATACCACGTAGGTAGGAACCTTTTTTTGTCCAGTTAGCTTCCTGAATGATACCACGGTACATATCCACGATATAGAGGGCTCCATCAGGGCCCGTTTTTAAATTGATGGGGCGAAAATTAGCATCTGTGGAGCGAATAAATTCTGAATTGGGGTAAGCGTTACGCATTTGTTTGAAAGCAAGTGAGGTATCGACTTTTGCCATGCGAATCAGGCGACCCACAGGTTCTGCAAGGAGGTAGTTTCCATAAAACTCAGGCATGAGCTCTCCGCGATAGACAGTTTGTCCACAGGCGGCAGTGACATTATTGAGCGTATTGTCTTTTCTTAGTCTTCTATGACCTCCTTGAGTGTCGGGAATATTATCGATGGGCCAGACTTTGTTAAAATCCTTTTCCAGTTCATTGGGAAACTTGCTATTTGAATAAAGGACAGGGTTTTGGAAATGTTCAAAACTTTTTTCATAACCCGCAGCACCGATGGCAAGATTGCCGTCATCATCATGACCTAATCCCCATTGGCCCTTTAGATTTCCACGATAAGATTTTTGGACTTTGCCATCGACGATTTTAAGGCTGAATTCACTTTTAGTAGTGTAAATCCAATTATCCATATTCCATATCAAGCCACTGGCTTGGTGCTCCATATTTCCACCCCGACGTCCACCCTTGAACCATATTTTTTTCTCGTCGGATTCCCCATCGCCATTGGTATCGCGGTAGGAGTAGATATCGAAAGTATTGGTTTCGCACACAAGAATGCGATCATCAAGGGGTAGGATCATGCGGGGAAGCATTAAGCCGTCAATAAAAACGGAAGACTTATCCATTGTGCCATCGCCATCTGTGTCAGTCAATTTCATAACGCGGCTCGTCTTGTCAAACTGACCAGTCGCATTGGCATCTTGCATGTAGGTTTTCATCTCAATCACATACATGTCGCCATTGGCATCCCATACACAGTCAACCGGCTCGGTGATCATGGGCTCAGAGGCGACAACTTGTAGCTTGTAGCCCTCGGGGACTTGGATAGTCTTCATGCTTTCTGCAGGGCTGAGTGCTTTTACTTGCTCATAAAGAGAAGTGACTTGCTCAGCCATTAAGGAAGAGCTGATAAGCATGAGGCTTAGAAACGTTTTTTTCATAGGATTCAACCGATTTAATACTTGTGTTATAAATACTGAGCGGTGAAAAATCATTAAGCGTAACAACTTTTGACACTAATTCATGAAAAAGAAAATGAGTCTTCCTTAGGTCTTAGTCATGTTCCACAATGATAGGTTTGCCTTCGGTGAGAAAACGGGTTGACAACCATACCTTATCTGGGGTGTTATCTGCAGTAACTTGGAACTTCTGGTAACCGCGCTCGATGAGATATGAATCTTTTTTAACAGGTAAATTGGTTATGAGGTTCCAGTTTTTATCGTATTGTTGCGCAGTTTTTCCACCACGATAATCTAAGTATTGACCGCTTTTTATGGAACCTTTCACAGTGAGGCTACCTTTGCCACCGTTGAGAACAATGCGAGGATTATGAACGATTTCAAGGTGCTCTTTAAGTGCTTTTATGTTGTGTACCGTAATATTGACATTCGTATTCGCAGGCACGTGAGCTAGGCCAATTTGCATTTGCTTAGGCATGTAATTATCCGCTGCAACTCCGCATCTGTGAGGACCTCCCCAATCACTGCCAGCCCAGTAGGCTTCTCCATTGGGGATCTCAATATATTTTTCTCCCTTAAAATCTATCTTAATGGCATAGTCGCGCTTAGTGCCACTTCGAATTAATAGAATAGCACCTGAATTGTCACCTTTTACCGTCATTCCGATGCCACGGTGTTGGCGCAAGTTAAGTGTCTTTTTCCAGGTGGCTAGCATGGGGTGACCCTTGCCATTAAAGGTACTTTTATTACGGTTATTAAAGTCGATGGTTAAGCCATTTTCTACTTGACTTAACTTCATCTCAGTAGGATTGGTAATTTCTTCAAAATGATCAAAAAGAGATATGTTTTCATGGTCTTTAGGGTCCACCTTGGACATCACGCGTAGAGTAAATTGAGGTGCTTGTTTTTGGAAAGGGTTTTCAAGTTCTAAGCTGTCTCCGAACTTAATGTATTGCTGAGGAGTTACCCATCCAACTTCTCCACCCTGACAGCCCCATTTAACATCGCCTTTACGTCGCGTCAGAGGGTTTTTTTGAGGGTAGATTTTTGTTTTACCATCTTCTTTTTTCAAGCACCACACCATTTTGGATGTGAAGCCGCGATTTAGGGGTGGTTCCATCGTTGATCTAATTCTTTTCCGCTGCGAGTTACTTAATTTAGGGCTGATATCTTTCCAGTCACGTACAAGATCCACCAAGTCCTGGAAACGGCCATACTTCTCCCAGTCACCAGGGTAGTGTAGGGGTAGGTGCATAGAAAAATCACTATGCTTAACAGAGGCGACCTGAGCCATGCGTAAATGAGCTTCGTCAACTGTGGCAGCAGCGCGAGAGATACTTGCGGTGCGTGGGCGAACGCCCATATCACCACGGAAGCCCATTCTCACAGGTTCAGCCTTTTTGAAAGTATTTATGTAGTGTTCAAAGTGCCCCCAAAGTTGACATCCGTGTCCGGTATCATAATAGGTGGGATGATCAAATCTTTTGTAAGCTTCCTGAAGCCAAAGTCTAATCTGAATACCCTTGGCTCCGCTCCAGTAATGAGGGTTGGCGCCATCATAGTTCATGTTGGTCATTTGGGTTTCATTCCATAAGTCAGCCTGTTCATTGATCATTTCATAAAAAAGAGGACTGTGGGTTTTGGGAATAAACTGAGAGCCGTAATTAGCCAAGAGACCTTTAGCTGAAGACCCTTTTGTGTGGTCTGCGGGGTTTGTTGAGCCGAAGCCCCGAGTGCAATTGCGTAAAACCCATACTTTGCCTTCGGTATTCAAAGCCTGCTCAAACTTGATAATTTCATCATTAACATGAATAAAGTTATAGTGCACCCAGTGATTGAGTGCGGGTGCGGGCTGATCATGCCATTCTCTGCTTGGCAATTCAAGTCCTTTTTCAGGGATAAAATAAATGGTTTGTTCATCTGCATCAATGGACTTTGCTAGAGTACCACTACCCCAGTCGGCTAGATCTTTTCGAGGAGAGGTCCCAATAAAAACAGGGTCATTTTGATTGATTTCACACCAGTTATAGTGCAGCGAGAGGCTTTTATCTCTTTTGTTTAAAGTTTGAGCAAACTTAACTAGATCTTCGCGACCATTGGTAAAGAAGCCTCCTTTTTTTACCCGACAGTGATGAGCGCTGTCGTGCCATGTCCAGTGGTAGAGATGAACCTCACGCACCCCCATTTTATCGATGTGGGGAAGTAGCCTTTCAAATTCATCACTTCCTTTGACATGTGAGTACCAAAAAGAACTGCGATCAGAGAAAGTGTTGGTCCAGTCTTTCATCCATCGCTTAACTCCTGCAATATCCCAATCGTATTCAACCTTTGGGTGGGGCAATTTTTCATTGGCCCAGATATTAATGAAGATCTCGTCCTCCGCTTCATCTCCTTCGTCGTAATAGAGTGCAAAACCACCACGTGGTAAAGGCTCACCTAGGTAGTTTTCTGAACCCATCCAGAGTGCAGGCCATGTGACAGGAAATTTACGGTTTAATGGGTCCATGCCACTGAAAAAAGTCATGTAGTCTAATGGCATGGGACGTAAGCGATGGTCACCATTGATTCCAAAAGCAAGAGTGTAGTTGGACGATTTGGGGATACCCACAAGGGATTTAATTCGAAAAGCAATATACTCTTCTGATTCTATGACCGAAAAAATAACTTTCTGTGAGCCGCGTTTAGAGACCACCATATAGCTATTGTCCTCAAGCTTATGTAGAGAAGCAAATGCAATGGGCTTAGCATTGCGTCCAATGAGATAAAAACCCAAGCTAGGAAAATTTGTATTGAGAAGCTCTTTGCCGTCTGGGAGATGTTTAATGGAGACAAGTCTAGTATTGGCGGCAATACGAAGGCGTAAGTGATTGCACGAGAATTCAGCAGCTCCGCCTTTGATTTCATAAGTGCGGTAATGATCGTTGGCAGTTAAAACTGAATCTCCGCTTGCAATGAGTTCATTAACTGATGGGGCGACGTCTTTTGCAAGTAAGGAAGAGCTGATAAGCATGAGGCTTAGAAACGTTTTTTTCATAGAATTCAACCGAGTTAATAATGGTGTTATTAATACTAAGCGGTGAAAAATCAATAAGCGTAACAAATTAAAATTTCTTATGAGCACATATCAAAATGTTCAGTTTAAATATATATAAGCTTAGGGCTTTTCTTGATTTTTGTGGCGCCTTTTTCAAAGCCAAACCAATTTAAGTTGAAGATGCCGTTGGCGTTGCCAGTAAAAACAAGATAGAGATTTACGGTACTTTTCAGCTCCTTGATTTCACATGAGACACTTTCCCAATTAGTCCAGCCTCCCGTAGGTTTAACGTGGCAAGAGCCGATTAATTCACCAGTTTGACTTCCCATTCGAATTTCTATCGTGCCACCATGATTATTACCGCAGGAGACTCGAGCGGTAAAACGGCTAAAACCATCTGGGTTTTTTATCCCTTTGAACATAATCCAGTGTCCATTATTAATGTATGCAAGGTGTTTTCCACCTTCTGAGCAGTTTTCAATTTTCATTCCTTGGGATTTTTTGTTAAAAGTTTCGGCCTCTATTTTTTTTACTGAACTTATAGTAAGAAAATAGTCACTTTTGTTAGAGTCGATTAAGGAGGGAGAATTTTGTGCATAGATCGCAAAAGTTGTGATAAAAAAGATTAAGATATAATTCATATAAAGTCCTAATTAAGTGAGTTAGATTTCGTATGTACGAATAGATATTTGCTTATTTCCATGTATGTGAATCCTCAAGTAAATCCTGATATTGCAGCTTGAGAAATTTAATCATTTGAGCTGATTTTTTTGGGTTTTGATTGCTAAGATCATTAGCCTCTGATTTGTCTTTGCTGAGATTATAGAGTTGGTAATCAGATAAAGTTGCTGCTGTGACTTTGGGGAAGTTTTTTGAAGTGATATTATGGTACCTAGGAAGATTTAATTTTGCACTGATCTTCCAATCACCATGACGCATTGCGACCTGACGCTCATTGAGGGCCGCATAATAAATCCAGAGCAGGGGCTTATGGCGAGTCATTTTTTTCTTGTGGAGAGCAGGGGTGAAATTACTGCCATCTAAATTTAATGACTTAGAGTTAGATGCCTGTGCTAAATCACAAAAAGTTGGGAAGAAATCTAAGGCTGAAATGACTTGGTCGCTGATTTGACCCGTAGCTATTTTTTCTGGCCAGTGCATGATAGCCGGTACGCGAAAACCAGCTTCGGCAGTCCAGAGCTTCATTCCCTTGAGTTCACCTGGTGAACCATAAGACCGACTCGCTGCTTCATAACGATTAAGCGTTTCAGGCCCATTATCTGAAGTAAAAATGACTAAGGTATTGTCATTTATTTTTAATTTTTTGAGTTGATTCATCAAGCTGCCAACAGCCTTGTCGAGGTTTTCTACATTAGCAAAATACTCAGCTTGATTGGTATTTTCAGCAATTCCTTTGTAAGTGTCGACAATCTTTTGAGGAGAAGCAATGGGTTCATGGGGTTCATGAAAAGAAAGGTAAATGAAAAAGGGCTGCTTTTCATTTTGTTTGACGTGATCTTCCATCCAGTTAATGGCCTCGTTTGTGACGATTTGGCAGCTAAAACCCTCTATGGGGCCAAGCTCTACGCCATTTCGGATGAAATTAACGGGATTCTTGTGAGATGGCGCAGCATTGTTTTGTGTGGCGAACCAGTAATCAAAGCCAGCGTCTTGGGGTTGAGCTTGATTTGTGTTGATTAGCGCTCCATTACAATGCCATTTGCCCGATAAGCATGTTGCGTATCCAGCCTTCTGTAATAATTGAGGAAAGGTGATTTCATTTTTGCGCATGTGGGGGCTCGAACTCTCTGAACTATGGGGGATCCAGTCGTAGACACCAGCTCGATTCGGGCTGCGACCCGTTAAAAGGCCAACGCGAGATGCGGAGCAGACGGGTGCAGCTGAATAAAAATGGTTAAAGCGTATGCCTTCTTTAGCCATTTGATCGAGGTTTGGTGTTTTTATTTGTTTGTGCCCATAGCAAGCCAGGTCGCCATAGCCAAGATCGTCACAGAGTATCAGGACTATGTTTGGGCGCTCAGTATCTTTTTTTGTTTGAGGTGTTTGTGCATAGAGGTTCATTGAGATGAACAAGGCTAGTACACTTAAAAATCTATAGTTTAAACGACTTGATTTCATTGAATTCACCTTAAGTTACTTGTGTTTATTTTGGAGGGTAGATGAACTCAGTTTCCTTGAAGCTGAGTTCATTTATATCTGGGTTGTCCAATTCCCAAATTCGTGTTCTATACTAAGCTAAACTTCTTGATCTTTTGACTTCATTGACTTACAACTTTTTTAAGGCCAGGGGTAATACTGCAAAAAGTTGTAAAGTTCTGAAAACAAAATCCTACGATCTTATTAAAATTTAGCTCAAGGGGTCAGCTTACTTTAAAACAGTTATTTTCTTTTGATATCCTGGACTTACTTTACCATCTTTGTCGAGCTTATTAGCCGCCCAAAGAATACCCAAGGCCATCATTTTTTTGTAGACATCTTGTTCCATAGTTGAAGTGTCATGACCTAGTGTGGTACCAAACATTTTAATCCCCAAATTAGTGTGAGAAAAAATACATTCCTCAGTATGTTTAGCGCCTGTAAGAGTGGTTCCTGTTGCTAGAGATTGAGTCGTTTTTTTAAGGCTTGTTTCGTAGAGTTCGCCTTTTTCCGTTTGCCAGCCATCGGTGCCGAGAGCTTTCATGACCGGGTGAGTTTTGTCCGTAACTTCTATTTTAAGCGGGGAATTGTGGTGGTGACGAATGCTGTTGATACCGCAGATTCTATCCCACGCTTCACGTTTTGTTTTAAACCAAGTATGGAAAGAGCCATGAGTCATGATAACACCGACTTTGTTTTTGATGTGATTATCTATCACTTTATTAATGGCGTCATCATCCTTAAAAAAGACCTGGCAGTGATTGTGGAAAACCACATCATAACCTTTGCAGAAGTCGCCCTTAAAAACTTCTGGAAGTTTGTTTTCAGTGGGGCTAAGTGGATGTTCTTTGGTAGAAGTCCACTTTATGGTAACTTCAGCATTAATCTGACTTTCGATAGCCTCTTTTAAAACAGGGGCTTGTTTTTTATAATCATGCCAGCCACCACCTGTGATCATCAAGACTTGTATGGGTTTAACTTGAGTACTTGCACATGCGATACTTGTAAAAAGTATGATCAGCAACATTGTTATTTTTTTCATTTAATATCCTTAGCTTATTTTTTTTTAGCATCACTGCAGAGTGTTCTGAAGGTGCTGTTGTGTTCTTCTGACTAAACTAGAGGAGTGGATGCAGTCAGCGTAACGAGTATTTGAAACAAATATTATTTTTTTAGGTTGTGAAGCTAGCTATTTGGCGATGAATTAGATGGGCATCGAGTTGTGAAGAAAGGGTAGGAGGTCTATGTCATGCCTTCGGCATTCAAAAGAAGTGCTAAAAGCACGGCATAATTTAGCCTGGCCCGTAAGGGCTAGGACTACTAAACAAAAACACTATTGTGAGTTCTGAAGGAACGGCATAGAGCTCTATGTCATGCCTTCGGCATTCTGATGCATGAACTTCTGTCATTATCCCAAGGCTTACGCCATTGGGCTGTGTTATATCATGCCTTCGGCATTCAAAATAAGTGCTGAAAGCACGGCATAATTTAGCCTGGCCCGTAAGGGCTAGGACTACTAAACAAAAACACTATTGTGAGTTCTGAAGGGACGGCATAGAGCTCTATATCATACCTTCGGCATTCTGATGAATGAACTTTTGTCATTATCCCAAGGCTTACGCCATTGGGCTGTGTTATATCATGCCTTCGGCATTCAAAATAAGTGCAGAAAGTACGGTACAACAAGGCTTGATTTATTAGGTAAATTGAGTGCTGAAAGCACGGCATAATTTAGCCTGGCCCGGGCTAGGACTACTAAACAAAAACACTATTGTGAGTTCTGAAGGAACGGCATAGAGCTCTATGTCATGCCTTTGGCATTCTGATGAATGAACTTCTGTCATTATCCCAAGGCTTACGCCATTGGGCTGTGTTATATCATGCCTTCGGCATTCAAAATAAGTGCAGAAAGTACGGTACAACAAGGCTTGATTTATTAGGTAAATTGAGTGCTGAAAGCACGGCATAATTTAGCCTGGCCCGTAAGGGCTAGGACTACTAAACAAAAACACTATTGTGAGTTCTGAAGGAACGGCATAGAGTGATATGTTTAAGCTATCCCCGTGTCACCATTGATTTGAAGTGAACTGCTGCTTAGCAGAGCTTACTTGCCTATTTCGCAAAAAAGTCTGTATTATGGTGATAAAAACTAATTGTCATAATTGAGGTTTCCCAGGCGCCAGCCACCATTTGGCCAGTTCCACAAGTCACCTCGCCCAAAACCAAGCATTTGTGGGTTTTGAATTATTGTCAGATCTCTCATGGGTTTTACATGACCATCAGTGAAAAGAACGTTTGCTTTGCTATCATGCCGCGGGGAGATGAACCAGGCCCTCCAATCAAGAAATACCCCATCACTCCATCCGTCCATAGTGAAAGCTACTTCGGAAGGGGTAGGAATAGAAGTCAATTTCACATTATACCGAAGTTGGGCATTTCCTGGATAGCTGTTCCTCCATTGCATCCATTCAGGAGCATCACCTTTTTGAGTTACTGGACATACAAATACATCCCAGTTAGACATATAATTGAAATGATAAATTGGTTTATAACAAGTAGCACTTGGACCTTTTGCATTTGTCAAATTACTACCATAATAAGCTCCAGCATCATAGGCGCCGCTCTGCCAATTTCCGCCAGTAAAACGATTGTCATTATCACTAAGATACATAGCACTAGCAATCCCGATCTGGTGTTCATTACTAACACAAAGGGCCGCCCTCGCGGTTCTCCTTGCTTTGGACAAAACTGGTAAGAGTAAAGATGCTAATATTCCAATAATGGCTATCACCACAAGTAGTTCGATCAAAGTAAACCTTGATTTCATGAAATCACCTTTTTTATTTAAAATGAAAAGTTGCATAATTTTCGTCCCAAGTTTTGTCGTTTAGTAAGGTTTTCAAAGATATAAGAGGCGGGGCGGGGCGGGGCGTAACAATAAAAATAATTTTTTTTAAAGAAATATTCTATTTGCATCATGAGTACTCTGCTAAGACCTTAAGGACTTTTATTAAAGTGAAGCGGATCTGAGGCTAAATTTTGTCATATTTGAACATGAGTCCCCAGGTTCGCTACCTAATGGTAGGAAACTTAAGAGCTTTTTAAGCTTAGATCTAATAATTTTAATATGCCCGCGGGGTCTCTCCGTTCGTCGAAGGGTGTTGCCACACAGGCAATATAACATATGGGGCTCTGCCCCACACCCTGCTCAAGGAACTGCCGTACAGGCAAAAAAGTTATTGCCCGCCTGGCAAAGGCCCCTTAAGAATCTCAACGCTAGTCGCTGCGCGCCCGCGCTTAATTTCATCATTCTCATTTTTGTTCCTGTTTTTCTTTAACTAACAGTTTCTTGTCTTTGACGATAAACTGGCATTCAAGCCAAGGTGAATTCTTTTGTTTTTGAGCATTGAGGGCAAGGCTATTTTTTCCTTGTTTAGTAACAAAGGTTTTCTTTACAACTGGCAGATCTTTGATCTTATTCCAATTCAGGTCATAGACGCCAACGCTTGACCCGCCCTTGAACCAAAGGTAATGATCCGTTTTAATGCTGCCCTTGACCTGCAGACTGCCTTTTCCTATTTTGATCACGGGGTTTTTAAGTTCGCTTGGCTGCTCCACAAGTAATCTTAGGTTGGATACTTTAATATCAACATTTGTTTCTTTTGGAATTATTCCCAAGCCAAGACTTACCTGGGAAACTGAGCCATATTTCATATGTTTGGTATTGAAGCGGAAGCCCCATCGTAAATCACTCCACGATACTTCACCGCTGGGAATCACGATATCTTTTTTTCCTTTAAAATCCAAGGGGACAATGTAATCGCGATGCCCCCCGGCAGACACCTGTACCACCAGTATGGCTCCGCTTCCGTCTCCCTCTACGGTTAAACCGATTCCACGTGCACCACGCATACTTCCGCTTGCCCGCCAACTTGGGAAATTTTCGTTCTTTATGGCTTTGGACCTTTGATTGCTATAACGCAAGCGCAGAGCATTGTCTACGTCCGTAAATTGATAGTCACCAACTTGCTTGATTTGTTTAGCCTGTGGCTGCAATTTGTAACTTGGAGAAACCGGTTTCAGATGTACCCTGGGCCAGGGGCTCTTCCCAAAGGTGCCAAAACTGTGGGCACATTTCCATTTTGAATCATCGAATTTGATTTGATTCCATTCTCTCTGTGATTTTGAACTGGTCAACCAGGTCTTATCACTGAGAAAACTAAAAGCTTCTTTACTGGTCTCGATAGTTAGAGCACCAGTAAAGCAACCACCGCCATGATCGTTGCTTACCTCGGCTGCAAGGACATTATCCCCTTTTTTGAGGTATTTCTGCACGTCCACGATATGTCCCTTATCCCACCCACTAACATTGGCAACTTGATGTCCGTTTACATAAACTTGCACGGAATCATCGGCATGAAGAAACAAAAAGCCTGACACGGCTTGCTCTTTTAGGGTGAATTTTTTCCTCATCCAGCAGTTACCATGTTTAGGTTCACCACCAGCGACCCAAATATGCTTCGCGCCTTCGAGTGGGTGCCGTTTCTTTTGTAGCCCGGCTCCGATATTATAGGCGGCAATCGCATCATTTGCTTTTTCATTAATTTCTTTTCTTTTTTGAGGAGAATCAGTTTGACCATCTCCTAGTGCCGAAAGCACTCGAATAATGACTTCTGGTTCAGACTCCGGATATGGATTATTCAGTTTTAATGTGTCTCCGGATTGCAAGTATTGTCGGGGAGCGACCGGGCCAAATTCTGAACCAAGAGCCCATGGAGTTTCAATTCCCTCCCGACGCATCAATTGTTTGGGAGTTATTGCATAGCCGAGTTCAGTCTTGTCGATATCGAAAATTTCATGGGTAGCTGTTTGGGCATAAAGTACTTCTCGCTTACTTCGAATTCGTTTGCTCTGATCAGCGCTTAGTAGCTTAGTTGCTTTCTTCCAATGATTCTGTTTTTCTATAAACGTATCTGTTAAGCCGTGGCTGGAAAGAATGTCACGGGTGATACCGAACATAGGCTCATTCTTTTCCATTGAGAAGGTGCGTTTACCGGAAGCTGCAGCGCCAGACCATGTTGGGCTATTGTCATATGGCCCAGTAGACACACGAGCAATATAGTGAAGGTTCATGCCGAATTTTGAACCTTGACGGTTCTTCACAACGTTCCGGGATTTCCGGAATTTATACTCCATTTGGCTGGGCATTGGACGACCGCTAGAGCTATTGCTGGTCACCATGTGCTCAATGTTCTTATATACGTACTCGGTAAATTTATGATACCCCCAATTGTTTTCTGCAGTATGAACTTCTGCTGCATCCTGTTCGCAATGAGTTACACCGTTCTTGTTGCAGAATTCTGCATAGCGTTTGGCAAGCTCTTCGACCATATCGGTATCATTGCCGGGAATAAAGACCATACCGTATGACCTGATTAAGCCCCTTGCTTTTATCTCGGCCTTATGCGCAGAGGCTTTTGTATTGATGCTACCGCGTTGGCAGTTATTCAATTTCCAAACACCAGTGTCTGTATCGGAAAAACTCCCCACTGTTACAAACTCATCAGCAATTTGAAAGGTATTAATATTGTCCCAGGGCTGGATACTTTCAGGCCCAAACACGCCTTTTTCAATGGTTGGTAATTCTGAGCCTGGAGGTGCTTTAAAGTAAAGAGTTTTATCAGTCGCTGAAGCGGGCTTTGCCAGTGTGCCTTTGACCCAATCTGCAAGTCTGGGGTCTATCGTAGGTTTGGTATAGTCCGGATCTTCATTGGCAATAGGGCAGCTAAGAGTATGAATGGTTAAACCTATATTTTTTTCTTTTAAATACCCTGAGAAACGTTGAAAATCTTTTTCTCCATTAGGGAATATTTTAGGGTTTACGGTTAAAAAACCTCTTTTGATGGGCCAGTATTCTCCTCGCCACGTATCTGTGTGCAGGTAGATCTCTTTCATGTCGAGTTGTTCTGCCTTATCTGCAAGGTAAAAGAGGTCATCCATGGAATGAGCGGTTAGAATAAATCGGCTCCGGTCCATGTTTTTTTCCTGCCATTCTTTCATCCATTGCTTTGATCTTTCAACTGTCCACTCGCCATTTATTTTGGGGTGAGGCTGGTTTTCCTTCACCCAGATATGGTGAAGCGCTTCATCGTATTCGTCATCTGTTGTAGCATGGATAAATGCGAAACCACCACGGGGAAGATCTTTTCCTTTTGCCCACTTCCATTTCCACTTGACGTTAGTTTCTCCCGTGTGGCTTTTTCCACAATCAGTCATGTAATCGAGAGGAAACACATTGATAGCTGATTCAAGAAAACCAAAGAAACCGAAAATGGTCAAATCGCTACTATTGAAACCTTTTGTTTTCAAAATCTTAAATGCAAGGTAATGCTCTTCTGCTTTTACTTCAAAGAGCACTGCAAATGGGCCATTTTTAAGTAACAGTTTACCGTTTTTATACTTGGCATTACCAAGTCGATACTTTTCGAATGATCTTTTTTCATGATTAAATCCGCTGACTTGGAACTCAGGTAAATTCTTCTTCTTATTAATTAATTCTTTTCCGCCATACTTAAATGATGTGAATTGACCATTATTGCTGATCTCCAGCGAGTACTTACTTGTTTCTATACGAATTGGGTCTGTCTTAGCTTTTACTACTTTATTGGGTCTTGATTCTGCGGCTAACATACTTGGCTTGCTTAAAGAGATGCCATTAATTTTTAAATCATGAATAGACCACCAAACGTTATTTGAACCTGTTTGTTCAATCTTAACAAATTTGGCTTTTTTATCGATACCTTCAATTTTGGTTAATTTTTGACCTGTCCCTTTTTTTATGCTTTTACCCCAGTTTTTACCATCTTCACTGACAAAAATGCGGTACTCCCGAGGATAATCACCAGCGGATTTTCCTGCATCGAGAATGAGTGTGTTTACGAGATAAGCTGCGCTGAATTCAATGACAAGCCACATGCCTGGTTTCATGTTGGATTCGGTGGTATAACGATTGTCTTTGTCTTGGTCCAAGAGATTTTGCAAGGAACCTTCATTATTGGACGCAGTCAGCTTTACTGTAAAAGCTTTTTGTACTTTTTTATACCATTTATCTTTAAGCAACTTTGCCTTGAGATCACTCCACTTTGCTTTGCTCGGCAATTTAATACTTTGTGTGCTCGGAGTCAGTGCGAAGCTACCCATTGGAACAGTTTCACTTCTTTCCCATAACCAGGGGAGGGACACTTCTATACCTTGCTTACCCTTGTCACATTCCGTAACATAGTCGAGAGGGACTGCTTTAAGCGATGCATCACAGTTAAGTCCAAATTTCAACCAGAGCTGATTTTTCTTAGAAAGCCCTTGCACGCGCTTCAGACTAAAAACAAGTCCACCATGCTTTTCTGTGACTTCCATTGTTATGCTGATGTGGTTGTTTTTTGCTATCAAGTTGCGGCCATCGTAGCTTAGTTTATTGAGATGGATTTTTATTGGAGCAAGCCAATTGTACGCAAAACCACAGATTTCAAAGCCTTTACCAGGATCACGTACGTTGAGTAATTCTTTGCCTTTGTGGGTGAGGGACTTTGGCTTACCATCTGACGCAAATTTCATCGTCATATTTTCTGTTTTTATTTCAGTCGCATTGCCATTTGAGAAGGCTAGAAGTGTAAATGCGAGTAGTAATAAGAATTTTCTGATTTTCATTTGATCCAAATATTTTTACTTTACCTATTTTCAATAAGAAGCCTGACTTAAGCGAACGTAACAAATATTTGAAATAAATATTGTTTTTTGCTATTGAAGATGGTAGCCTTTGACTTTCTAAGCATCAGTTGATCTATGAAATAGATGACTCTATTGCATTATACGATCGCCCAAAGTGTTTCAGCTTTTAGGTGCAAGGCAGCGATAGTTAATAGCCTCCGCCGTGAGGTGGATGAAGCCACAGGCTATTTTTTTTGTGTAAAATACTTAAACTGTCCCGTGCCGTCTTAAGCTCAAGTGCTTCTATGCCAAGAGACATGAATTGTTTATTTAAGAATAGGTGAATAATTGTCTGATTTTACTCGACGCTTATTTACTATCACTGAATCTACCCCCCTAAAGAGTCCGTATTTAAACATGGTGTTTTTGTGTTCGATCTTACCATGAGATTTGAAGCAGTGGCAAATTGAACTCATATCGCCTCAGCTCCAATCATCGGCAAAGATAAAAAGTATATTCGGCCTTTCAGAGGTATGTAGTTGAGTAGCGAATGCACTCAAGATGATAAAGGTGGATAAAAGCTTTTTTAAAAGAGCTCCTAGTTGTTTTTTTAGCTAGGAGGAGTCGTTCTGAGGAGCGTAGCAAAGACTCTGTAGATTTTAAAGCTTTTTAGCTATGCAATAAAGGAAATGTTGATTTTATTGCTCATTTGAGGACTCGTTACTTTTTCTTCTTTTTATCTTTCTTATTCCCTTTTTTACCCTTTAATGGAGTCGACTCCTTGTTTGGGTCATAATCAGGGTTTTTTGAAGGCATTTGAGCATTGACTTCATTTAAATAAGTAATCATTTTTTCTTTTAGAGATGCTGTGACTTCAGGTTTTATTGAGGCCAGGTTATTTTTCTCTGAAATATCATTTCCCAGATTAAAAAGCCTAAATTCATTTGTCTCATAGAATTTGATCAGTTTCCAGTTTCCTGAGATTAATGCAGTATGAGGAGTGTCTCCTTGGTAATGGGGGAAATGAAAGACAAGTTCATTTCTTGGTCGTATGACTTTTCCCTCTAAGGGGTCTTTTAAAACTTTACTCAGATCTCCGCCTTCAAGTCCTTGTGGCAAGTTCTCAACCCCGGCCCAGTGACAAAATGTAGGATACCAGTCATAGCCCACAACTCTTTGATGACACCATGAATTTTCTTTAATTCCCGGACCTCTGACTATCATTGGAGATCTTATGCCACCTTCCCATGCATCTCCTTTGCCACCTCTGAGAATACCTTTTTTACCTCCTGCACCGTTATCGGACATGTAAATGACATAGGTTTTTTTATCAAGCCCCAGTTTGTTCAAGTGCTTAAGAACAATACCGACACCAGTATCCAGGTTTTCGGAGAGTGCTGCTCTGCCAATTTCCTTTTCATTTCCTTTAGTGGCTAATTTTTCGTATTTTTGTATGCTATCTTTCATTGCATTTTGTGGCGCGTGAAGAGCATGAAATGACATTTGGATGAAAAATGGTTTACCATCTTTTTTTGCCGACTCCATAAAATTACAGGCTCTTTTTGCCATTCCGTAAATATCGGCAGGATTTGGGTCTTTATAGTTGAACGCATATTCATTGCCGATATCCCCATCGTGGAAGTCGTAACCATGTTTGCCCGGTCCGCCTCCATTAATATGCCATTTGCCAAAGTGTGCTGTTTTGTAGCCGGCTTTTTGCAAAATTTCGCCAATTGTCGTTTCTGACTCAGAAAGTGCTTTGATATTTCTTGGTGGTAGAAGCTTAAAATTATGACTTCCTGAAATAGATTTCGCAGCCTTTGTCCAATGAAGTGCTGCTGGTGATTTACCAGTTTGCAGACTGATTCTTGTCGGAGAACATACGGGAGAGGGGGCATAAGCTGACGAAAAGCGCATGCCTTCTTTGGCCATTTTTTCTAACACCGGAGTCTGGATGTAAGAATGTTTCGATTCTTTAATCTCAGGGTGCATTTGAACAGAGAGCCCATCCCATCCCTGGTCATCAGCCATCATAAAAATAATGTTTGGCCTGTTATCTGCAATTGCAGAGATAATAAGGGAGCAAATAACTAAGAAATACTTCATGTTGATTTACCTTAAATTTTTAAGATATTCGATGACGGCGACACGGTCTTTTTCATTGAGGAGTCCCTGAAATGCCATTTTCGTTCCGGGAACTGTTTTCATTGGTGATTTTAAAAAACTGTTAAGTTTTTCAGCGGTCCATTTACCATTTTTAGCATATTCTTTTAGAGCTGTTGAATATGGATAGTTTTTTTCTGCTATAGGACTATTGAAAATACCCTTTAGGTCGGGAGCTAACTGTGAATTTTTGCTGTGGCAGGCAGCACAAAGTGTAAAGACTTTTTGACCTCTTTGATTCATGCTAAGATTTTCCATTTGTTTTGAATCCAGGACATAATTAGAACGAAGTTCCATCATTTTTTTTGATTGTAATTCGCTCATAGTTTTGCGTATTTTATGATAAGTTTGAGCTTCTATTAGGGCACATTGTATTTCTAAAATGCCAAGATCTTCGGAAAGCTTTTTAAAGGTAGTAAAGTTGAACTCAGCTGGTTTCTTTCTAAGCTTGTCTAACTCAAGGAGCAGATCATTTCTTGTGCTTAGGAATTTTTTCACCCAGGGAGTTATTTCCATGACGGCTTGATTAATAAGTTTATTTTGAGAGTCATTGAGAATTTTTGCAAATTCTTTAGAAATTTTTCCCCGGCTGGCTCCATGACCGCTTTTATGCCTTATGGATACAAATCCAAAAAACTGTGCAGGTTGTCCCAGTGGGACAACCTGATTGTCCTTCATAGTTCCGGTTAGCCAGGTAAAACATTTGGCAAATAAATCTTCGAATTGCGCTGATTGTTCTTTACTTAGAGTACCGCTTTTGATTTTCTTTTTTCGTGAACCGGAATTAGTTAAATCCGGGTTTTTGCGGAAAGCCGACAATTGTGCCCATTGTTCTTTAGTTAAACTATCTTCAAGAGCCGCGAAAGCCTTAGCTTCGAAAAGGGCGGCTTTAGAATTAAGCCAGCCAAATTCTTTAGCGAGTAAATTGAGCTGGCTCAGTTTTATTGATTCCCCTGTGTAGAGATGTGCTTCCAGTATTCTTAGAATTTGACTTCGCTTAGCCCACCACTCTTTTAAAGTCTTGTCTTCTTCTTTGACTGCTTTAAGTAGCAGAGTTCTTTGTGTAACTGTAGCCAAGTCGTAGAAAGCTCTTCCGATAGCACCTCTTTGTGCAGCTCTTCCACTGGAATATCTAAGAGATACAAATCCAAAAAACTGTGCAGTTTTACCAACAGATAATTTTTCGTTATCTGCCGGTGAACCACTTAACCATGAAAATGACTTTGAAAGCAGAGCCATCCTTATATCTTTGTCAGATCTCTCTCCACTATATTCAGTTTTATCCCAGATCACTTTTTCGTTCTTAGATTGCTGTGTAAATGCGAACTGGCAAAAGAAAAGTAAGCATAGTGTTGTTTTAGTCATCGAGTTCTCCTAAGTTCTGTTTTTAATATAAACGAACTTTAGGAGTGATTATTGTATGATCGTTATCAAATTTCTTAAAATATTATGTTAACTCAACAACTGCGGGACTCTTCCGGTACTAATGCTGAATTTATCTATGGGAATTCCTGCTTCTTGAAGAAGCGTCAGCCAGACATTTTGCAGCGGTGTATCTTTGGGCAGCATAAGGCTTTCTCCAAGTCTTAAGTTCTTGATGGCACCACCGGATAAAATTACTGGAAAGTTACGAGTCGTATGACCCGTACGAAGATTCGTGCCATAGGCCAGAAGAGTTGAGTCGTAGAGAGTTTGACCGTTGATATCTTTGGTTGATTTCAGTTTGTCTATAAAGTAGCTGAGAAGCTCCATTTTTTTAGCGTCCAGTTGTTTGGCGGTCTCAAGTCTTTCTCCATGGCCATAGTGTGATAGAGCATGAGGTCCGAGTTTACTGCCCATACTGCGTAGCAGAGCCGTTTGTGGCATCATGTAAGTGGCAATGTTTGTCTGACCTGTTTGCATGGCAAGAACGATCATATCGAACATAAGTTTAACTTCCATTTCTCCATCCATATCAGCGGGATATTCAAAAGGAGCCTGCGGTTTTGGGGTCTTTAACCAGAACGTTTGCCTCTTTAGCTTATTCTCAATATCTCTGACGCCATCGAAATATCCTTGCAGCTTTTCTTGGTCGGCTTTGGCGATTCGGCGCGAGATATTTTTTTGATCGAGTTTGACCACATCCAGTATGCTGCCTTTATGGTTTATTCTGTGTCTTATTTGTTCTGCATTTTCATTTGAAGAGAACAGTTTCCTATACAAATCTAGGCTGTTAATGATCCCTGGTATTTTCGTACCTTTTTTGTCTATGGATAGGGATACGGCTATAGCCCCATGACCGTTTCGATCATCTGTAGAAAGCACTAAACTTTTGTAGCGGACATCTTCAGAAAGGTATTCAGCTGCAAGTTGGTCACAAGAAATGGTATTTTTCATTTTATAGGGATGGCTATAAGGAGCCCCCGTCAGAAAGGTTAAACTGCCTTCATGGGCCGAGCTATGGCCGAGATTTACCAAGTTGCCGAGCAGGGAGATGTCATTTTTATGCTTTTCCAATGGAGCCAAACCTTCAGTGAGGCCGATATCGGAGAAGCGCCCCGCTTTAGTGGGATAAAAGCTTTTTTCAACGAATCCGAAGCCCCTGCTCAGAAAGATCATTTTGGTATTGTTATTTGTAGAGCTAACTTTTTGTTTGGCAAAAGTATCAAGGCAAGGAAGTGCCAAGAAAGCGCTTGAGGACTTTAAAAAAGAACGGCGTGAAAAGTTAATTATTTGACTCATCTAAGAACCTCAAGGATTATTTTTTTGAAAATATTGGGGAATTAATGACTTCGTAAAGCAATTCCTGAAGGAGAAAATTACTGACTTGTAGATCATTTAAGGACTGATGGATTTCGTCTTGATCGATAAATTCAATTTCGCGGCCAATTCCGTATGAAAGTAAAGATGAGTAGATTGACTCGGCAAGTCTGCGCTTATTTTTCATGAGGCTCTTTTTAAGACCTCTGGAATCAGTATATTCCTCACCGCTGGGCAAATAGCCGGTGGCATCGACAGGCACTTCTTCGAGGCCTTCATTTCCTTCTGGCATGAAAGGGCTGTCTGACTGGCGTATATCATCTACGAGAATGTGCATGCCTTGAAGGCGATTCCCACTACCGCGAGTACGTTTATCATCATCGATAATTTTTATTTGAACTTTTTGGGCTAGCAATTTTCTGACATCAAAAGTTCTTGGAACCCAGCCTTCACTGCCGTAGATAGTATCTATGACCTTATGATTTTGTATGAGTTGCACTGAAAGGTATTTACTCTTTTTCCCCGAAACACGCAGGTTAATATATTTATGCGTAATACGAAATTCGGGTGAAGTCAGAGTTCCTATGGCGTTTTTCGTTCCAGAGTGAGAGCTCGCAACAGTCCCAGTGAAATCCCGCCAATGAACGTTTGCGGGTTTATCGCCAAAGGCAGTGCCAGTTACTTTCCAGTCTTCAAAGTCCTTTCCCTCAAAATTGCCAATAATTACATCTTCTTTGACTTTATAATTGGCGAGGAATACTTCATCTAGAGCGATGTTTCCATTGAGAATTCGCAATCCATCTCCACTGCCGCCACTGTTTTCGTCGACAATTCTAAGTTGTGCTTTTTTGCCTTTATATTCACTGAGGTCAAAATAATTAGATTTCAAATGAGTACTATTACCTAAAGCGACGTCGACGACCTCATTTTCCACCATTAGTTCGAGTCGTACTTTATTGTCCTTACAGCCTGCGATGAGAAAATTACAATACTTGTGATCTATGATAAATTCAGGAGACGTCAGGGTTCCGACACTGCGGCCGGTAGTTATTGCCAGGCCTTTATTAACCCAGTATTTTATGGGGCTGCTGTTGTGTCCAACTTCTCGTTTTGGTAAGAATGCATCGCCTTTAGCATGCCATTTTGTATAGTCATCGCCTTCAAAGTCACCGAGCATCACCCGGTCTTTTTCATTGACCCACTCAGTCGTTCTAAATTGCCCCAGATAATCAAAATTTTCGAGGCCCAGTCCGATGGGATCTATGCGGTCATGGCAGGAGGCACATTGGGGTGTGTTTTGGTGCAATTCGACTAATTCTCTGACCGTTGCTGAATTGTTGAGTTCGCTACTAATCATCGGCACATTTGGCGGTGGCAAGGGCGGTGGATTGTGAAGAAAAGTCTCGCGCAGCATAGTTCCTCGTATAGTCGGTGAAGTTCGGCCATTTGTGCTCCCCATTACTAGAAACGCCGCTTGTGTCAGTAGGCCACCGCGTGGGTGATCTTGGGGAAGTTCTACCTTTTGGAATTCATTGATATCGGCCTGAATACCGTAGTGTTTAGCCAAAACGTGATCGACAACGACAAAGTCGGCATCGATAAGCTCATCGACTGGTTTGTTGTGGCGCACTAAGTATTTGAAGTATTCCGCGGGTTCTTGGCGCGCTGACGCTCTAAAGCCGGACTTCTCCAGTTCATCCGGAATATCTGTCTCATCGTAACGGATCATTCCCAACCATTGATTAATAAAACTTTCCAGAGAGCTTTCAGCTTTGCTGGATTGCAGCATTCTGTACATTTGCTTTTTGCGAATGGCCGGATCGTTAAGTTTCCCTTCTTTGGCGAGTTTATAAAGCTCCTCATCAGGAGGTGAGCTCCATAAAAAATTAGCTAGTCTTATGGCGTACTCATGTTGATTTAAAAGAGCGGATTTCTCTATGCTTTTTTCCTTAATGTAGAGGAAGGAAGGACTGGAGATAATGATCGAAAATGGTTCTACAAGGGCGGCTAATACATCTTTGCCACTTTCTTTGTTTGTTTTATAAATGGACATGAGGCCATTTAGGTATGAGGGGTCAAAGCCCTGGTAGCGAAAGGCTTTTTCGGCAAAGGTGCGCAAAATTCGGGCAATGTCTTGTTCGCTTGGGTTTTTCTTAGGTAAACTTTTGATAAGATCGTGAAAAAGACTATCTTCTTTGATTGGCCCCTCTCGTAGAATTTCAGCAATATAAGCCCCTTTGGCTCGTCCGACTTCTATATTTATTATATGACCGTTATGACTTTTTTTAGTTTGATGAAAAATCTCAAACTTTTGTTTTTCACCTTTTTTTGCTTTGAGGTCGAGCCAGCCAATAATTTCAGGTGTTCCAGGAACATTGGGATCACTCATGGTTATTTTGGCTTTGACGTCTTCTTCGCTGTAAGCTTGAATAGTGAACTTATAGCGATGGCCACCGCGGACATCTTTAAATAAGTGATTAAAGGCCTCTACATTAGGGTTTGAATCCCACTTTTTGTGTTTAGGCCTGGTCGCTCGCCAACCTCTGTGGAAGGTATCGATATTTGTCCTAACAATCCATTTGCCAAGTTCTAGGTAATTCTCGATATCATTATATGAAAATTGCTGATTAGAGCCGTTGGTATCGAAGCCCACTGCTATATCATCTGGCATAAAGTTATCCGCTAAGTAAAAACCAAAAAGATCTTTAATGTTGTTGCGGTATTCTCTTTTGTTGAGGTGGCGCATTTTTATGACGCCACCAGTTTGAATATCTTTTTTGTAAGCTTGGCTCAGTTTTTCGGTGATTGTCGCAATTGCCATCATTAGCTCTTTATCCTGTGGTTGGTCGGCCTTCCTAGGGGGCATCTCACTCAGGTTGAGCGCATCAAGAATATTTTGCCAGTTTTCAACTGATGAGTGTTCTTTTAAATCGTAATCGAGGTTATCCAACCTTTGATTGCCTTTTTGCTTTTCTGCATTGTGACAGTCGGTGCAATACTTGTTTATGAAGGGTTCGATTTCGGTCAGTGATTTTAAGTTTGTCTGTATTTCTTGATCGGCATGAAAGTTTTTTTCTATTGAGGCTTGATGAATTTCAGTATCTTGAGGATCTGATACAATTAAGAAGTAAGCAACAATAGCTAAGCCCGCAAAAATAAAGGTAGAAAAGACAGCATATTTAGAGGAGCTTTTTTTCTTGTCATTTGCTGATTTAGGGGGCGTGCTCCTTTTCTTCCGGTTGACGGCGGTGAATTTTTTTGTCCTCTTCCTCGGACTTGACTCTGGCTGTGCGTTTATTTTTTTGTCGAGGGATTTTTCAGCACTTGCACATGGCTCATCACTATTTTCTAATTCAGTAAGTTCGCAACAGTCATTTGAAACCGCAATTGAAATGAGTTTCCCACATGAAGGGCAATCAAGTTCGCAACCGTAAAGTTCTCGAGGGGCATCGAGTTTTTGTTGGCAATATTTACAAAAAAATTTCATTATGTATCTAATTGTTCAGCAAGATTAAGGTTGAATTTATAAAAATAAACAAGAGGAGATTTGTCTGCGAGCGTAACAAGTATTTGAAATAAATATTATTTTTTAGGCTTTGAAGCAATCATCATGAGCTGAGCTTCGAATTGTGAAGGAAGGGTAGAGCTCTAGCTAATTAACTTGTCTGATGCCATGAGCTTAAACGATAACATGCCGACTGCATTAAAATTGACATTTCTCAATCTAGATACTGGCCGAAGTAGTAGCTCAGTGATTCAACTTACAGATTAACTTTTATGAAGATCTAAGTTTTTTCTAAAACTTGTTACAGTGCCGAGAATATTTACTCTTATTATAAATAATGTAAAAATATAACTAGGCCTATTCATGAATAGAATTCTCTTCTCCGTATTGCTTGGAGTCTCAATGTATGGACGATCTGCTGATCTTCAAAAAACTCGTTTCTCTAATGAAACTCAAACGCCTTCACCTGCGGTCATTGCAGCGTCGCCTTATGGAGATGTTTTTGTTGGATTAGACTTGCAGGGCTCATTGGGTAAAAAGATAAATATGGGATCCATTAAACGTCTAAGGGATAATGATAATGATGGTGTTGCTGAAGAAGTAAGTCATTATGTTAGCGTTGATAACCCGCGTGGAATTGTTTCCATTGGAAATAAATTGATTGTTCTTCACTGTACTCAGAAAGACGGTAAAGTTTATGGTCAGGACATATCTGTTTTTACAGATGCAAATGACGATGGTGTGGCTGATGGTCCTGGAAAGGTCTTAGTTAAAGGCATTGGTAATCCGAAATTCATACAGAGTCGTGGTGCCGATCATTGTACAAATAATATTCGTCTAGGTATCGATGGCTGGCTTTATATTTCTGTAGGTGATTTTGGTTTTGTTGACGCCGAGGGAACGGATGGCAAAAAGCTTACATGTTATGGTGGGGGTGTCGCTCGTGTTAGACCCGATGGTACGGAACTGGAAATGTTTATTCACGGAACGAGAAATGTCTACGACGTGGCCATAGATCCTTTTATGAATGTTTTTTCAAGAGAGAACACGAACGATGGTGTTGGCTGGTGGGTCCGATTTACTCATTACATCCAATCGGGAGAATATGGCTACCCTTGTCTCTATAAAAACTTTATCGATGAAATGATTCCGGCTCTTGGTATGTATGGTGGTGGCTCTGGCACTGGGGCACTTTTTCTTCAGGAACCTTCCTGGCCAGCAAAATATAATAACAAAGCTTTAATGGCTGATTGGGGACGCTCCCAGATAATTATTCACGAAGTCACTCCCGACGGGCCAAGCTTCACCAATGAACCTAAAAAATTTCTAGAAGTTCCTCAGGTTGCAGATCTAGACGTAGATGCTTCCGGGCGTATGTACGTGGCCGCTTGGGCAGGTGCGGGTTACCAAGGCAGTTCTAGCAAGGGCTACGTAGAGCGTTATGTGCCTGTAGGCTGGCAGTACAAGGAGTTTCCTTCTTTAACAAAAAATTCTAATGATCAGCTACTTGACCTGATTAATTCTGAAAGTGCGACGGCACGTGTTTATGCGCAGCAGGAAATTTTGCGAAGAAATGATACTTCCATGAGCAATGATTTAATTAAGTTAGCGTACAGTGCAAATACTCTCGAAGCACGAGTTGCCGCTGTGTATACTTTGGCCCAGTTAGCAAAAGCATCAGCTTTTCCTGCACTGGAAAAACTTGCAAAAGATCCGCTACTTCGAGAACATGCGATTCGTCTGCTTGGAGACCGCAAGAGTTTTAATCAATCAGCTAATATAAAAGTTGTGGTTCAATACTTGAATGATTCGAATCCTCGCGTTCGTGTGGCTGCTAGTGTTGCACTGGGTAGAATGAATAATGTGGCTGCAGCTAAAGAACTCCTTGCCATGGCCATAGCTCCGAAGTCAAAGGCTGCCCCAAAAGACGAAAATGCAGATCAGGTCAGTAAGTTCACCTCTGAAAAAGTTGATCCCAATAATTCACTTGTCGATATAGAATTTGATATTAGTGAGTTCAAGTCTCTTACACTCACGATCGACAGTCTTGACTGGGATACCGGCGATCATGCCGCCTGGGTGAATCCTGTTGTTGTCCTAAAAAATGGTAAGGAAATTGATTTAACCAAAGTAAAATGGCAAGAGGCTAAAGGTTCTTGGGGTAAAACTCTAGTTAATAAAGACTGCCAGGGTAATGCACTTCAGAACCTTAAAGGTGAAGCTCTGAAGGGAATCGGTACTCATGCGACATCCAATATTGTTTATACTCTCCCTCAAGATGCGGTGACCTTCAAAGCTCAAGGGACGATAACAAAAGGTGCGAGTAGTAGCGCATCCTTTAAATTCATCGTAAGCGAAAAGATAAAGAAGGAGGGACCCGTTAAGTCAGGGACTAAGTGTTCAAATCCGAATCCTGATATGATTGTTCCTCACGTCGCGCGTCAGGCTTTGGTAAACTTAGGTGCCCATGACCTGGTCATAGATGCTTTAAATAGTGGGGATAGCAAACTGCAGAAGAGTGCACTCGGTGTTATGAAGTTTATGCATCATAAAAAAGTCATTGACGCTCTTGAAGGAGCTTATAATCAAGCTAACTCTCAGCTCAAAAAGGATATTATTTCAACTCTGATGCGACTTCAGCAAAAAGATGTTGACTGGGATGGCAGTACTTGGTGGAGCACTCGTCCCGATCCGACGGGTCCATATTTTGAGCCAAGTAATTGGGAACAGTCGACGCGTATTGCAGGTATTATAAAACTTCATTTAGCCTCTTTATCTGCAAGTGAAAAGGCTGTAGCCCTCAAGGCGGTAGAGAAAAATCGTTGTAACCTGGATGGCAAAGTTAAAGTTGCAGATGCTAAACCAAAAAAGCTTGGAGATATCAAAATCGCAGATTCTGCGATAGAAGATATTGTTATCTACATCGATAAAAATAAAGGTGATGCGAAGAAAGGTGCGCAAATTATTAATACCGTGGGTTGTATCAGTTGTCATAATACGGCTCCAGGTATGACGGTTAAGGGGCCGGATCTAAGTAAACTAAGTCACCTCAGTAAAGCTGATCTGGCAGAATCTATTATTAAGCCAGGTGCGAGCATCGCAAAAAGTTGGGTCAACCTAAGTTTAAAAGATGGATCAGTTTATATGGGCACGATTGTTAAAGAATCCAAGAGCGAAATCATTCTTCACAATATTGCTGGTGTGCCAAGGAAAATTGCCACATCACAAGTGGAGAAACGCGAGTCGGGGCTCAATATGATGTCGGTTCACTTAACTGATGGCCTAAGCCTCCAGCAATTCACTGATCTTATTGCTTATCTGCAGTCTTTTAGTGAAAAGTAAAATGAACCCAGAGCGTAAGCTTATGTATGCTATGTTTACTAAGGGGGGAATTAACTGGAAAACAGAGCTTCACCTCACTCGATGTGAGGGGTATCAATTGTATTTCGGCTTAGCGATTTTCACTTATGAGTGAAGTACAGGCTTGATTTATGAAGTTTGTACAATGATTGTAGGATTAATTTTAGATAACTGACAAGTTAAAGGATAAGGCTCATTGAACGAAAGGCGTGACAATTTAGAAGACTTTTTTGATGAAGTCATCAATGGCGATGATTGTTCAGCTTCGATTCTCAATTCTATACTGGACTGTAATCAGCGTTACACTGGTTTTGATTTTTACGAAGAGGGTGGTAGTAAAGCCATTTTTAAAGCTCAGGATCAAATGACTCAGCGTCAGGTGGCCTTTGCTAAACTGAAGGGTAGTGCGACTAAAGGACAAACAGAAAACTTTCTCCGTGAAGCGCGAATCAATGCCTTGCTTCAGCATCCCAATATTGTACCTGTCTATGATATAGGGATTAATGAAGATGAACCCTTTTTCGCAATGAAGTTTGTCCATGGTAGAACTTTGGCGGATATCATTCGCTCTTTGCGTAAAAATGAGAGTGCAACTTCCGCAGAGTATAGTCGAACAGAGCTGATTGATATCTTTTTAAAAATTTGTGATGCCACTAGTTACGCTCATTCCAACGGGGTTTTACACCTCGATTTAAAACCTGAGAATATAAGAATCGATAATTTTGGCGATGTGCAGCTTTGTGATTGGGGCTTAGCAAGATTGATTGATGGTTCGGATAAAATTACTGATGAATTTGGCTCGCTTGAACAGTATTCCATCAACCAAGAAGATATGAATAAATTGACTGTTGATGGATATATTAAGGGAACACCTGGCTTCATGGCTCCAGAGCAAGCAGGCAGTACTGAAGATCGTAAAGGTATCCCCACAGATGTTTACTCCCTGGGAGTCATTTTATATTATATCCTTTCTTACAAACAAGCTTTTCGAGGGGATATCAATGCGATTATAGCTAAAACCCTAGAGGGTGATTTTTGCAAACCTTCAGTTCATCGAGAAAATATCCCTAAGGCACTGGAATCGATCTGTCTCAAGGCAATGAGCTTGAGAGCTGTAGATCGCTATAATTCTGTAAGTACTATGAAAGATGATATTTTGTCCTACCGAAATGGCTACCTAACAAGTGCTGAAGAAAAAGGGCTATGGAAGGTTTTCTCTTTGTTCATTAAACGCAATATAGCCGTTAGTTTCAGCTTATTAGCCAGTTTTATTTTAATATTAATTTTATCATTCGCCTATGTTGATTCACTCAAAAACGAGCGAGATAAAGCCAATAAGGCCTTAGCTTTAGCTCAAGAGGAAAAAGAGAAGCGTCAGTACCTCAGTGACCTTGGGGTTGATTTTTTCATCAAACAAGCCAAACAAATGGTAGTTTTTCACTCTTTTGAAGAAGCGGAAAAGGTTATTGAACAAATACCCGAAAGCGAATTTACTGAAGCTCAGAAAATACAGGTGAGAGACTTGTTTGGACGAGTCGCATTTTATCGGCAGCAATACAATAAAGCTCTTACGTTGTTAGAGGGAACCAAAGAACGAAATAATAAATTTTTGCTCACGATGGCGAGAAAGTATGCAAAAAGAAAATCTTCTGATCAAGTTTTGCTCAAAGGCGATGATTTTGTTGAATTGTTAGGTGAATTGGAAGCATTCAATATACAGCATGCCTGGAGTTCTTATGAATATGAAATTCTCCATTACTCGGATATTTATGAGCATATCAAGGCCGTAGAGAAAATGATTCATGTTAAAAATAACAGTGTTGAAAATCTAAATATAAAACTCACAGAAAAAGAGGGTAAGTATTTTTTAGATTTATCCAATAATCCAGATGTGCACAGTGTCGTAGGGATTCGCAGTATGCCTCTCACAGGTTTGAACCTTTCGGGAAGTGGAATCAAGGATTTTAGAATGGCACTTCTCAAGGACTTGCCCCTGGAAGAACTTGATGTCAGCCATTGCAGGTTGACTGATTATGGTTTTTTGATGCATTATAAAAACTTAAAAAAAATAACTGTAAGTGCCAAAGAGTCTCAATACCCATCCTTTATCAAGTACGCAAAAGGTTTAGAAGTTATAATTCGCCAATAATTTGAGTTTATTCTTTTGAAAAAGCTAACTAAAAGATTGTTTAGTAGCGCAATTTTTGTTTCGTAGCGATTTAAAGTTGTTTTATTTCAGGTTATAAAATCATAAGCTTCTTACAGTTTTGAATTGAGGAAGAGCTGATACTTTTTAAACTCATTTTCATTTATAAGCTCTTTGATTTTATTATCTCGCGCAGTTTTTTCAGCGTTCATGTCGATGTTCTCCTGAGCAGCAACTTTATCGAATATATTCATGTGGTGATCAAATAAAACCTCATAGACTTCTAATGATTTTTCATCATCAAGGCCCATGAGAAATGGTGTGTATTTCTTCAAAACATTTTTTTCAATAGATTGACTGACTTTTCTCAACTCGTCAATATTTTCATTGTGAACTTTAGTTTGTTCACTAATGTCAACAGCCTCTATTCTTGGAGTGCTGATTTCACCTCTTATTTTTACTCTTGGCTTTTTTTCTTCAAGACGAGCTTCAGCTTCTATGATTGAAGGTGTTTCTTTAAGTGCTTTGCTCATTCTTAAAGCTGGTTTTTCTTTTTCTTTCAAGTCTTTTTTGTTCGTTTTAATTTCTTTTATTTGAGGCTCAATTTCTTCGTGTTGATTATTGTGATTTGAAATAAAAAAAGCAGCTAATGCAGCAATTACACATAAGGCGATACCAATAGACTTGGTCATGCTTGAATTTCCTGCACACTTGAATCATCATCCAAGTTATCGTAGTCATTAAAGATGTGACAAAGGTTGACCAAGGAGAGCCACATGGGCAGATAAATTGAAAGTGCAATACAAGTAATAAAATATAAACTAGAGTACAAATAATGAGCCAGGTACTGTGAAATTACAAAGGCCAAAATATTACTCAAGCTAGCAAAAAGATACAATCTTAATAGGTGAATTATTACTTGTCGTTTGAAAAAATAAATAGACGAAAAAATCATGGCTATAACAAAAGCAATAAAAATAATAGTTTGACTAAAGAAATAATAATAGCCAAATTGCTTTACAAGTTCGGGTTGAATCATGTCTTTTAGGCCCGCAAGTAAAATAATAATCATGACAAAGCTCAAAACTGGGTAAAATAATGAGTCTTTTTTATTCAATGTGAGCCACCTTAAAGTTAGCAAAAAAGCCATCATAACAAGTCCCGTGACCCAGGTTTTTGTTTGTGGGTCAACAAGAAGATTAGACATATGATTTTTGGGGCTGAATTGTAAGCTAAAATAAAAAATTATTGAGCCAAACAAAAGGACTAAGCCATGTGTAAAGGTAATTTTTTTTATGCAAATAAGTTTTTGTTTTTCGTCTAAGTTGAGCCGACTGCAATGATTAAATTTTTTCAAAAGGCTATGCTGAGAAAACTGAATCATGAGATACAGACAAGCAATTAATATAAAAACAATCATGAGATAGCCTTTTTCCTATACCTAAGTGTTTTATCCCAGCTCAAAGATTTTTTAAGTCCCAGCTTTTCAATAGGCAACAAAAGAAGGGCATGAGTGGAAGCTAGCATACTAATTGTAGACGATACAAAAATATAGGGAATGTAGCGAATACAATGAGGTTGCCGATCTTTGATGCAAGCGGCAAACATTTGAAAGAAAGGACTGAAATTGCCAAATCCACAAAACAATAAAAATAAAGTAATGAGGGAAGCTGACATATTCACGCTTATATTACCAAATAAAAAAGCTACAATGGATAAAACCAGTAATGCCGCTGGAGCTGCATAAATAGTCAGCAACAGGAGCGCGTCCAGTTTTCTCAACAGATTTTTATCCGTATGCATGAGTGTTGGAATAAAGTGCTTAATCATACAGTCATTGTGACCATAAGCCCAGCGACGCACTTGCTTGTACCTAGCCTGCCAGGTTTCCGGCGTTTCTTCGAAGCAGGCTGCCGCATTGAGATATTTGATTTTGTAGCCATTGAGATAAAGCTTGTAGGTCAAGTCAGTATCTTCTGTGAGGGTTCGAGTGTCCCATCCCCCTACGTCTTCTAATGCACTCAATCGAATACCTCCAGTAGTACCACCAAATTGCGGTAGCAGATCAAAATGATTTCTTACATTTTGGTCGATTGCATAACCTGAGCGTCTTTCCAAATCAATGAGTTTCGTCATAATATTGGCATTGGCGTTGTAGGTAACAACTCGCCCCATCGTGGCGCCAACCTCAGGATCTTTGAAAGGATTTATGAGGCGTTTAATCAAATCTGCTTGAGGAAGGTAATCAGCATCAAAGATCACAATGATTTCTGACTTCAGGGTCGCAATAATCTCTTTCATGGCTGCAGCTTTACCCGGCTCGGCGCTCATGGGGCGGTGGTGAGCTCGAATATGACTTTTGGGGTTTTTGCGTAAGAAATTATCGATTAAATCTTTGGTACCATCACTGGAGCGATCATTGAGAATAATTACCTCCAATTGGTCTTTTTTATAATCTAGTTTATTCATACATTCTAGGCAACCTTCGATAACAGCCTCTTCATTATGTGCCGGAACAAGAACGGAAACCTTTGGGTTGTACTCCTCATCAATTTCCAATCCCTCATCAATGTTTTTTTCATTATTTGAGAGAGTATAAAAAGTCATGAATAAGGACCTAAGTAAAATGAGCCCCACTAGAATATAGATAAAAAAGAATATCATTTCAAAACAACCATGTAGCGCTTATCAAGATTGAATGGGAGTGATAGGACTCCACATCTGTATATGCATACTCAACGCCAAGCTCCAGGTCTTTTTTAAGGAACTTTCCTGCTTCTAAACTAAAGCCCCAGATATCTTGCTTCACCTCGGTGATTTTATCCACTACAGAAATATAATTTGATTTGCCAATGAGAAGTTCACCACCTAAACGCCAATCATGTATCTTGCCATAGCTATAATGCGCACTTGCGCTGTAGCCAGTTTTACTGTCTTGATCAAGGTATTCGGGTGTGATATTAATTTGCCCCACAGAGAAATATTCGTGCTGAGCAGTGAAATACTGGACAAGATCCATACTCAAAAGCGAGATGGACTGATTATTACGAAAACGTTTATTGCGGTATGTGGCCCTGTAGACACGACTTACTTTATCGTCATAAACGATTCCAGTCGCCCAGTTATGCTTGGGGATGTCATTACCTTCACTTCCTAAAAATAAATCACCATAGAGGCTCCAATGACCATCAATTTTGTATTCCGCAAAAGCTCCACCGCCAATGGCCTGATCATAGAAATCTGTGTAAAATACTTCAGCTCCCAGTTTCCACTGCTCGCCAAGACTCATTCGAGCTAAAACACTGTAATTATTGACATCATCCAAGCCGTCACTTAAGTCAACATAGTTATAGCCTAACCGAATTGATTCTAGGCTTAGTTCAGGGCCTTTTTCTATTGAGTAATAACGTTCCCCATCATACTTAAATTTTTTACCGTTTTGCTGGGCATTGAGGGCTGTTGCCATACTCATAAGGGTCAGCCCAATTAATAATTTCTTGCTAAACATTTGCTACCTCTTTTCTTTTGGCTAAAATTATATCTAAAATTCGTTTGCTGGCAGTTCCATCGCCATAGGGATTGTGAGCTCGGCTCATTTTTTCATAGAGTTTGGAGTCATCAATCAGCTGCTGAGTTTCCTTAACTAAAGCGTCGACTTCAGTACCCACAAGTTTAACCGTTCCGGCCTTTACAGCCTCAGGTCTCTCGGTTGTATCGCGCATCACTAGAACGGGCTTACCTAGACTTGGAGCCTCCTCCTGAATCCCACCTGAGTCGCTCATGATTAGCAAACAATTATCCATGAGGTAGATAAAGGGTTCGTAATCCTGAGGTGCAATCAGATGTATATTGGATACGCCCGTGAGCAGCTGTTCTACTGGTTTTTTTACATTGGGATTGAGATGTACTGGGTAGACAAAATCAATATTGGGATTGCGCTTGGCAAGATCTTTAAGTGCCAGACATATATTTTCAAAACCCTGACCAAAATTCTCTCTCCTATGACCTGTAACTAAAATGAATTTCCTAGCTGTATCAAGGTCATACCCAGATTTGTAAATAGCTTGATGACAGCCCTGGTTCAGTTCGAGGTCATTGCGTATTTTCTCTACTTTGAATAGTAGGGCATCGATAACCGTGTTACCCGTGACATAAATCTTTTCACGATCCACACCTTCTTTCATCAAGTTCATGGCAGCTTCTTCGGTGGGAGCGAAATGATAGCTGGCAATTCTACCCGTTAATTGGCGGTTAATTTCTTCAGGCCAGGGGCTGTAGATATTATGAGTCCGCAAGCCGGCCTCAACATGACCAACGGGAATTTGCTCGTAATATGCAGCTAAAGATGCCGCCATTGTGGTTGTAGTATCACCATGGACTAAAACTAAATCAGGTTTGAAGTCATGAAGAACTGGCTTGAGTTCCATCACAACATCAGAAGTAATGCTATTTAAATTTTGACCCGCACGCATGAGGTCTAAATCATAATCTGCTTTTAAACCGAAGGAAGTCATTACTTGATCGAGCATTTCACGATGCTGAGCCGTGACACAGATTTTTACTTTCAGGTGCGCAGATTTTTTTAGTTCCAGTGCCAAGGGAGCCATTTTTATTGCTTCAGGACGAGTCCCGAATACCAGTAATATTTTTCTCATTTTATCTCCTTGTTTCCATCTTGTGTAAACAGATGCTTGATCCTCAAATTGCAGTAAAAAGCACAGGGGGATCCTAGACTGTCGAGAATTCATTCTCGACAGTCCCGTAAGTTTACAGTTTTTAATACTTAGGGGGTGTTTAGGTCACTTTGTGATGAGTTCCACTCACCTAAGTCCGCATTGTAAGTCCAAATTCTAACTCGAATATCATTAACTAGCGTACCGGTGATATCAAAAACACCTGAATCCACATTCCAGTCGAAATAGGAGCCATCGATAAAGGCTCCGTCTGAGATCCTTTCTAGCTCAATGTAGTACCAACCCAAGTAGTTACTTTGATTCCAGTTGAGAGTTAAACTCGTACCGTCAAGACCATGGGAAGCATAAGTCGCGGCCTGATTTTCACTTGTGGCCAGGTCCTTAATATCCTGATTCCATTGCCCAAGATTCATATCATAGGACCAAATGTGAACTTCATAGTAATCCAATGGCTGACTCACTGCACCCACGAGTGCTTCAGCACTTGTTCGAGCAAAATAATCACTCCATTCAACATCCTGAGTAAATTTATTCACTAGCTGAATGTAGTACCAGCCATCGTAAGTACTTCTGTTCCATTCGATACGTAGCTCAGAGGCATCGCCACTATAGGAAGTGAACGAGGCATTTGCCGGAGTAAAATTAGGATCGGTAATTACCGAGTCCTCGATATGCCATTCGCCATTGGCATAAGTCCACAGGCGCACATAGACATTTTCATAGCCACTGAGATTAAGATCTACAGTCGTAACATCGGAATCAAGGTACATGCCATAGAGATCATCCATGCCTACAGATGTACCAACGGCTAAATAGTAGTAGGCCGTATTGTCCAGAGCTGTCCAAGTCAGGGTATGAGAACTCGGATTCGACATCGTTAAAGATGAAAGCTGTAATTGTTTTGATTCGTAGAGAGCTGTGACAGTGAGATCGGAACTTACATTTGTGAAGCTGGTATCCCATCCCGTAAATGACTGTCCTGCTGGCGCTGCCACAGTTGGTGCAGTAGCAGCTTCGCCATCAAGTACATTTTGTACAAGTTCGCCACTCACTAAGCTTCCTCCATTGAGATTAAAAGTTACTTCATGGGTAAGAGCCGCATTTACTGTAATCAGGATTGAGTCCGAAGCAGTAGCTCCGTAATCGTCAGTCACCGTCAGTGTGATGGTGTGGGAACCTACAGCCAAATCGATAGTCGGATTTGCGCCAGTTGCAATTTCCACATCGTTCGCTGTCCAAACATAGCTAGCAATTGTGCCGTCGCTGTCGCTTGAAGCAGAAGCATCGAGTGTTACGCTCTCACTTCCGTTGTTGTCTGTGTCCTCAACTGTCTGGTCTTCGCCGGCGTTAGCAGTCGGAGCCTGATTAAGATTTACTAGTGCAAAGTTGGCCGTATAGGTTTGGCTGCTCGTCACATTGGTATCGGAACGTGGGTTGGCGGTGCTGCCGTCACTCCAGTTGACAAACTCATAATTGGCATCCGGCGTGGCTGTTACTGCTGTAGTGCTACCATCGTAGATGACTTCTTGTGTGGCTATACCAGTGATACTTCCGTTAGGACCAGCCTCGTAGGTGACGTAGTTGACCGTCGCGCTCAGATCCGGATCTTCATCGCCATCCACGACGAAATAATACACGGATGTCCGCATCCAGCTGTCACCGCTGTTCGCCGTTCGCTCAGCGTTAACATAGAAACCAATGGAATCCAGGCCATGGAGAGAGATCGTCGCAGGTGCCCCTATGGTGTCGGAACCACCGTTCAGCGGTGTGTACTCGCTCCAAGTCAGGGTGGATACATCCACATCCTGATTGCCGGTGGTAAAGGTTTGATCACTGATGTAGAACTGGCCGTCCTTCTCCACCACCCAGCGGTTTTCATAGCTCAGATCGGCCGACCCGATTAGGTCTAGCTTGAAACGAGTAGGAGTGACGTTCCGGTCGGCCAGGAAGTCTGTCTTTTTCCAGACCATCATGGCTTTAGTACGATCCCCAGTAATCATCTCTTCTGCCAGTTCGGCATAGCCTTGTGTCGCATCGCTTTTGATGGTGAGGCCGGCCTGGTGCGCACCGTAAAATTCCGGCGTACGGTTGGTGATATCGGTAAGGTAATAATCGTTGACGCCAAGAGCGGGGCTGATCGGTGTGGAAGCATTGTAGCTATCTGCTGCACTCATGCTAACATCAGCTGTTACCATGTGCTCTGCACTGGCAGGCGGTTCACTAGCGTAGGGATGATCCACTGGAAGGTTACTTTCAAGACCCCATTTCCATGCCAGGTAGCCTTCGATTTGTTGGACCTGCTGGTCTGTCGCATTATCCAGCACTATAATCTCTTTTATGCTGCCATTCAGGAATCCCGCAGGATCCGAAAAAGCATCTCCATGATACCGACCTCCAATAGAAGAGCGTTCTGACCCGCTATAAGTAATTGTTCCTGTGTCACCTGTGTCAGTATATGTTTGCGTTCCGTTGTGTCTTATGGTTCGGGTGCTGGCATTACTCCGATAGGCGCTTCCAATAAAGAAACTGGTGTTAGCCGTGACGGAAGGGTCAGGGTCACCAGCTCCTGCAGTACCACGCACAGTGAGTGTAAGCTTATCAACATCTGCAGAGCGCTGCCGTAACTGCCACCCGACACCGTTTTCTCCGTGGTAGGCGGCAAAGGCATTGCCCCATCCAGATGAGCTGTCCCATTTACCTAAAACGATGACACAGGGATTCTGTAGGTCTTTGAAGACGTCATTCGTAACAGACAATATATCACCACCGTCAAAGTCTATCTGATCACCATTCAAGGTGGGCTGGCGTTCTGCCGTGCCCTGGTATGCGTGATTATTATTTGCACTCTTGTCGGCCCACTGCGAAACCGCACCACCACTCTCGGTGATCGTCGAGGCATCGGAAGCGTCAAGCCAGAGAGCTTTCGGCAAATTATCTATGTCTGCGGAGTTACTGACAATTTCAAGTCGGGGATCAACACTCTTGTAGGGATGATCCACTGGAAGGTTACTTTCAAGCCCCCATTTCCATGCCAGGTAGCCTTCTATTTTTTGACGGGTATCGACATCAGGCTCTCCCTTAACAACAATTATTTCTGAAATTGAGCCTGTGAGACCCTCATCAGCCACATAAGTATCACCAATCAATCCTAGCTCGCTACCACCATTTGCTATACCAGTAAAACTTTTAGATGCAACAGAATCTCCATCGCTCTTTAAAGAAATTGTCGAGTTGTCCGTACTTAGATTGATACCCCAAATATGTGACCCTGTAGTTGAAGTTCCTCCCGTCAAGTCATTAGCCCAAGCATACCATGTTATCTCATTTGCCGAATCCCCTATTCTGAACGAATATGACTGACTGTTATTTTGAAATCGTCCATTTGAGAGAAAGCCTTGGTATGTGCCTGTTGCTTCTCCTACGATAAACACCATAGATGGCTCATCGGTATCTGGCATGACACCGTGTGCGACATTAAGATAGTCGTCTCCATCAAATGTTAACACATTGCCGTCATAAACCGGATTACCAATTCCGGTTGTGGCGTCATTGCCATTTCCGCTCTTGTCTGCCCAAGTCAACACATTTGATCCGCTCAGTCCGCTCTCCGAATTACCCTCTTCAATACCATCACCATCAAGGTCTTTGGCGTCAAGCCAGAGAGCCGGATTAAGTTTCTCAATACTCCAGTACTTTGCTGGAGCCCCCCAGCGAACCGGGGTGCTCGGCTGTGTCACAGGTGCCTCAGTCATGAACAGTTCAGTGGATTCGGACCATGCCTCGCCCTTGGAGTTACTCGCAAAAACACGGTAGTAGTATTGCCGTCCGGCAACTAGATCAGTCAGCTCTACAGAGAAATTATTTCCCTCTGTTGCCGCAGCGATCGGGACAGCGTTCTCCCAATTGCCGGGAGTGGTGCCACCGTCGGTAGCGCCCCAGTAGATAATGACATCGGCGGTGACTCCGACACTCAGCTGCCCCTCGAGTGTGGAACTGAGCTGGCCGCCGGTGGCCCCCGCATTAATCACCGTAGGTTGTCCGGGGCTAAGGGCCTGAACGGTAAAGGTGTATGTTGGGAGAAGTGGGTCTGAGCTGGAGATAGAGACTGTAGCTGTGTGCAGGCCTCCGCTTAAATCGGCAGTGGCATCATAGGTGATGCTAAAAGTGGTCGATCCCAACGGCGCAATCGCCCCGGAAGCGGCATCTTGCGTCAGTGTGAAGTTGCCGGATGCGTCGGAGAGGGTGACACGAGGTGAACCTGTGAGATTAACGGTATCGGTAGCGGACTGATTTAAAATGGTGAACACCTTGGTGAGCGAGGCATCCACATAACCGAAGTCTGTACCGTCCGTAAGATCCGGGGTTGTGTCGCCGGTTTCTATAACGACATCATTGCCCAAAACCTGACTTAGACCTTGGGTACGGGTGTTGGTGTAGGTCCAGGTGTCGGAGAGGCCATCGTAAACCGGGTCGGTGGAAGTGGTGCTGAACTGGGCATCAAATTCGAAGGATCCGGCAGCTCCGGTTTCTCCAATAACAGTGACCGTCTGGGGTACATTGTAGTTTTCTGGTGTGAAGGTAAGCTGGCTTGGGCTGACTTTGCCCTTGAGAGCGTCGCTCGAGGCGATGTTGACGGTGACGTCATGGGTTGGCGCCATGATGAACTGAACAGTCATAGTGTCCGAGCTGCTTGGCGTGACCGATTTTGCCGATGCCGCAGATGGCATCACCTTGAATCCCGGTGCTCGGGTCTGGCAGCGGCCCATACGCCAGGCAGTCTCATAACCGATCTTCTGGGCCATCCAGACCTCGGTCATGGGTGAGGGCTCCGGATCCAGCGGGCAGCGCCCAGAGTAGAGCGTGTACATGTAGGTTCCGACGGCGTGGGTCTGGTCCCAGTTGAGATGGTTGCTATCTCGCATTGGGTTTCGGTCCGGATATTCTTTATGAAATTGCGCCCAGAGCATGCGGGTGGGCATCCAGCGTGCCCCTATCGCGGCATCTGAGAGCCTATCGTTGGCTCTGCCAGTGTCGTAATAATCCATCATGGCGATGTAGTGATCGTTGGCGATTTCAGTGGAATAGGCGGTGGTATTCCATTGATATTCAAAGCCAAGTCCCAGCTGCCAGTAATCTGGATTCAGCTTGATTCTACCATCTGGATAGGATCGTCCGTGGTTCCAGGCAATCGGCATCTCATTGCCGACAGGCCAGCCTAGGCCGTCGTCCTCCGGGGTATTGCTATTGTAGGTAGCCCATGAAGAACTACCGCCGGGGCAATAATCGATTGTGTTGTGTGTCACCCGGCTACGGTTCATGGCTGCTTTCGCTGCGTTCTTGAAATCCTCTTCCGTGCTGGTGCCATTTTCACTGAAATGCACATCCCGACGCTTGTCGCCCAGCATCAGGTAGGGATTTATAAAGTTAAAATCACCCGAGTATTGAGGCTGACCCACGTTGGCTGCAACTGTGGTTTGCACCGTGTTGGCCAGAGTGTCGTTATAGGTGTAATCGGAATTTGAGGCGCTCTGATTGTAGATACGGCTGTAGATCGAAGCCGCGGCGATATAAGCGCCGTCCGCATTCGGGTGACTGCCACCGCTTGGAGAACCGGCTTCCTGCCAGGCCAGGGCAGCAGGTGCTACCTTGTAGCCGCCAGAGCGACCAGCGCGGTAAACGATTTCCTTATAATGATCAACTGTTGATGAAGATGCAGATGCTGGCCAGTTCATCAATAGGATGACTTCTGCGGGATCGGCACCTTTGGCAACTTCTTCGGCTACTTTAGCCACGCCCTGGGCATACATACCGGGAGTCTTTTCCATGGTGTAAGGGTCGCCAATGATCACGACATAATCCCAGACATGGTCGCCTTCTCCACGCAGGTTCGCCCAGCGAGCTTCTTCCGCACCGGCTGGGAGCGGGTAGTGGAACCAACCAGTCAGGTTGTAAGATCTCGACCCGAAAGTATGGCCATTATATACAAACCCAGATGGGTTAATATCATTAAAGCGTTCTGCCACCGTGACGGTGGCATCGCCGGGTCCGTTTTGAGTAAGGATACTCTGTAGTTCGCTTGCAATAGCAGTGGGCGAAAACGCAGCAGAGTCGGATCCATACTTATCGCCGAGGTCTTGATCCGAGCCAATGATGAGTACTTTTGTATCATCAGCATAAGTAAAAGCCGTAAAAAATAAGGCGATAAGTAAAAATAAACTTTTTGCCTTCTGGGTGAGTTTTAAATATCTAGTGTTGGTTTTCATAATTTTATCTCACTCTTTTTCGAGAGCGCTGAATTTCTTTCATAGCTTAAGCGATTAATACTCATCATTATCCTTTGTTAATATTTATATTATAATCACAGAAGAATTAGAGGCGCCTTTATATGGGGCGTAACACTTTTTTGAAAATTTTATAAGTATTTAATGATAAATAATTAATAAATCATACTTTTTGAGCTCAATTTTTTTTCGAAAAATATTATTACAGGCTCATGGATTCACGATTAAAAAAGTAAGATTTACAGGAAGTTTTGCTTTAAGATTTTTATATAAAATCTGCTCTAGAGTGTATAAATCCTAAAATGATTTATTTAGTAAAAACTACTCAATTTGTTACGCTGTTAAAAAATTTACTCTTAATTCTAAAAAGAATCTAAGTATAAGGAGTGATATGAAATTTTCCATAAATCCCTTGTCTAGCTTGATGACTAAGTCCCTTGTTTTAAGTTTAATTATTTATTTTGTGAATTTTAATACTTTGCTTGGGCAGGTTCACTATAAAGACGATGGCAAACCATGGAGTACACGGACAAAAACAGGACCCGATGCCGAGGTGCCTGGCTGGTACTATAATTTGGGTATCACTGGAATCAGAGTTCAGTTAGACCCCGTAAACCTAAAGGCACTTCAAGTTAAGTATGTCTTTGCAAAATCACCGGCTTCTAAAAAGGTTTATGTGAATGATTTAATTGTTGGTGTCAATGGCAAGAATTTTCAGAAAGATCATTTAAATGGCTATGGAATGGATAAATTTGGAGCGCAAGGTCCAATTGAAGAATTTGCTCATGTGCTGGAAAAAGCACAGACTTTCCAGGGTAGGGGCTATTTAACATTAAATATTCTTCGAAAAAATAAGCCGGTACAGGTGAGATTAAAAGTTTCAACTAAGTACGGAGCTTATGCTGATAGCTATCCAGTCAATTGTCAAAAAAGTAAAAAAATCACCAAAGAACTTCTAGATTATATTATAAAAAATCAATTCCCCAATGGGGGATTTGGTCACCCAGTAGATGACCTTTGGTGTCCTCTTGCCTTGATGGCTAGCGGAGATCGCAAATCAATGAAGGCCGTGAAAAAGAATGTGTACCTACAAGCAAGGTCGGTGGAAAATTATAAAAACAGGAATGAAGGTTTAATTAATTGGCATTATGTCACGGCTGGGATCGTATTGAGTGAATACTACTTAAAAACTCGGGATCGGAAGATTCTGCCCGCAATTCAGTTGACCTATGATTTTTTATATAAATCTCAATATACTGATTATTCTCAGGTGAGTAAAAGGGATCCATTGGGTAACCCCAATCGTAAAAACCCAACAAAAGAGCAAGCGAAAGGTGGGTGGGGGCATAATCCGGGATATCAAGGTTATGGGCCGATCGCAATGATTACCGGCAAAGGAGCACTTGCTCTTACACTCATGAGTCTTTGTGGAATCGAAGTTGATCAAGATAGATTAAAAATGGCCTTTGATTTTCTACATCGTGGAACGGGAAATAATGGTTACACATGGTATGCAGACAAGCATTCAGCTCACAATAAGTACGCAGATATGGGGCGGACTGGGGTAAGTGCCATTGCTCACAGCCTAGCATCAGATTCCTCTAATGAATATAAAAAACACGCTTTATTACAATCAAAATTGATCGGTGATTTTCCACTCAGCTTCCCAGATACCCATGCATCACCTTTGATGGGAATGGGTTACACGGCTTTGGGAGCGGCTTTAGACAAAAACAACTTTCAAAGACTTATGAAAGCCAACCGTTATTGGTTTACTTTATCACAATGCTATGACAAAACTTTTTATTATCAACCTAACAGGGATAGTAATGGCTATGGTGCAGATTCCCGTTTGTTAGCATCAGCAGTAGTGGCTCTGACTTTCCAGATCCCCAAAAAAAGTTTGTATATAACGGGGAAGCGTTAGTAAAGTTTAACATGATTGCCTAGTTTATAGTAAGGTGTTTTCGTTTTTTTAGGGTGAAGATTTTCTAGTGAGAAGAATCTGGTGTTCACTAATAAGGTCATAATTCTCACTTTATGGATGTTTTTTGTTACGCCAGCAGTGGATTAGCCTCTTGTACTACTAAATGACAGTATTTAGTAATTATAATTTTTTTCTAAAAACAGTTTTACACAATTAAATTTTTATCGAATCAAAGGGAGTCTATGCAATCCTTAACACTTAAATCTTTTTTTAATTTCAATATTTTATTAATGTCCCTTTGTGCTATGGGAGATACTAAACCCTTTCATAAAATTTATGAAGCAGAGGATGCAAAAAGAGACCAACTAACTATTAAGAATAACCATCTGGGTTTTTCTGGAGAGGGCTTTGTAGAAGGCTTCTATAACAATGCTGACGGATTACTGACTTTCACAGTTCAAGCCAAAAAAACTGGTCCACAATACATTACCGTTCGCTACGCAGCTGGTTTTGGAAATGCCGTCATAATTCTAGGTGTCAATAAGGAAGAGCAAGAATTTTCCATGCCAAGTACGGGGAGTTGGAAAATATGGAGCGAGGTCAGTATTCCAGTTTCCCTGAAACAGGGTACTAATGCCATATCTTTTAAAATGAAAGAATCTACAACTCAATGTTTGAATATTGATTACCTAAGTTTGGGTAAGTCAGCAAAGAAAAGTATCAAGCCAAGACCTAGAGTAGCTACCAATGCAAGTCCGACACTTCGTGATGCCTTTTTCAAGCCTGGTGGATGGGAAGATATTGCCGATGCTAAAGCAGTAGGTCACAAACTCATTGTTACTGAAGAAGGCGAAGGAATGCTGATCAACGGGCGCACAGGCAAGACTAATAACATCTCTACGAAAAAACATTATCAAGATATAGAGTTCCATCTCGAATTCATGTTGGCTAAAGGCTCAAATGCTGGTGTCTACTTTATGGGGCGTTATGAAATACAGATCCTCGATTCCTATGGAAAAGATAAGTGGGGTTTTGACGTTTTGGGTGGTCTCTATCAGCGCTGGCCTCCACAGCGTGGTGCTGGTGTTCCAGCTAAAGTCAACGCCGCAAAGAAGCCGGGTGAATGGCAAACTATGGATGTTATTTTTCGGGCGCCTCGTTTTGATGAAACAGGTCGAAGAGTTTCTCAGGCATTCTTCAAAGAAGTCAAAATCAATGGTCAGCTGGCTCAAGAGAACCTTTATGCTGTTGGACCGACTCGCTCTTCTCAATACAATGACGAAGCTCCAAAAGGACCCATCATGATCCAAGGTGATCACGGCCCCATTGTCATCCGGAAGATGACCGTTAAGGAAATCGATTTAAGTCATATAAAAACAAAGAAATTATCTCCAGATGAACAACGCCCTTTAGCACAAAATGGAGATCCCATGATAGACATGGTAGCCATGGGTAAAGATGTTTTTCAAAACAAAGGCTGTATAGAGTGTCACAACACTACGACAAATGACCAGATCGTTAAAACTGGACCTGCCATTTATGGAATCTTTCAAAAGAAACCTATTAGCATAACAGTTAAAGAAAGTGCCGAGGATCACATTGTCAATCTTCCTGCGGACAAAGCCTACCTCTATCAATCTCTACGTGAACCTACCGCGCACCTCTCTCTCAATAAAAAAGATAATAACAAAGCCTTTCTGCCTATCATGCCGGCCTTCACACCTGAAACGCTAAAAGATAGTGAAATCGAAGCCTTATATCATTACCTCATCACTCTCAATGAAGAAAAAAATGCGGGCCCTAAAGTTAGCTGGCTTAATAAACCCAAGGATGAATACAATATCTGGAAAGATCGTGGATCAGTCATTGTGCAGGATCGCCCTCGTATGCAGCGGGCAGACATTCCTGGGACATCGGCAAGATCCTATTTTGTTGGTTTACCTGGAAACCTCAACTACAGCTTTGATCCGCGCAGCATGGGGATATCGATGATTTGGAATGGTCCTTTTGTGAGTATTAATGGCATGATGAACGGTCGTGGCAAGAGCAATTCAATCGGCGATAAAGCCATATTGTGGACGCAAGGGACGAGTGACTTCTTTACTCCCTATTTGAAATCGGGTCGATTGCTTGATCGTTCCTTTACTGAATCGGCGAGAGCCGATTCCCATTACGTCTCAAATAACTTAAAGTTTGAAGGTGATTATTTAGAAGAGGTCCGCAAAATGGATAGCAAGTTGCTATCTGTGGAAACCTCAAAAGGCAAGCTCCCAAAATTTAATTATGAGGTAGAGGGGAATCAACTGGAGCTCACTTTTGAGGTCTTAAAAAACAACTCAATAAAAGCTATTTTTAATGCCCAACTTAAACGTGACCTAAGCCTTAGTGTTCCCACAAGTAACTTTACCGATTTCACGGCTAGCGTGGGCACTGTTTTGGATGGTAAATGGACAATTCCTGCAGGCTCTCATGAAAATATTAATTTCACTGCTAAGCGCAAGTCTAAGCTCAAAAAAGTTCATACTGCAGGAGTGAATTCTGCTCCAAGAGAAAATCTCCTTGGTCAAAAAGTTCAGTGGTCCAAAGCCAATGATGCTGAGCAGAAAAAAGCCGGTATGGACCAAGCCTATACACTTTACAATGCAGAAGTCCCCAAAGATATTCACGGTCGTAAACAACTCTTTGAGCCGCTGGGGATTGAGTTTTTAAATAAGGACATTGCTTTTGTCACAACCCGAACTGCGGGTGTATGGAAAGTTGTTAATGACAAGTGGTTTCTTTTCTCGGAAGGTCACTACGATTCACTCGGCTTGGTCATCGAATCAGAAAATTCTATAGTTATTGGCGAAAAGCCAGGTTTAACTCGCCTCATAGACAGCGACGGCGATAATTGGGCCGACAAGCGCGAAAACATTTCTGATCAATTCCGTTTCAGTGGTAATTACCACGAATACCTACACGGCCCGATTTCCTACAAAGGTGGCTACCTCTACAACTTAAACCTTACTCACAACTTACCCTCTAATTACAAAGCCGGTGGTAATTTTATGGGGACTGGAGGAGGCTTAAAGGGCTGGATGTGTTACGTCGATAAAGATGGTAACTTTTCGACTTTTGCCAATGGCTTCAGAAGTCCAGCAGGTTTATCGCTCTCACCAGATAAAGAAATCATTTATACCGAGAACCAAGGAGAATACGTCGGTACTTCAAAAGTTTTCAAAGTCGAAAAAGGGAAGTTCTACGGAAATCCTACGGGTCTCGTCGATCTCCCAGGACATACTTTTAAAAGTCCAGAGGTGCAATGGGATGCCGTCAAAGACAAGCGTGAACTCGCCATGATCTTACTCCCTCATAATAAGGTCATGAATGCCCCTGGTAATCCAACCTGGGATCTCACAAAAGGCGCTTTTGGCCCATTCAAAGACCAAATGTTTCTTGGTGATCAAACTCAATCCTGCATCTATCGTATTGACACTGAAACCATCAATGGGATTGATCAAGGTGTTGTACTGCCCTTTGCAAACAAATTGGCATCAGGGGTCATGCGTTTGACTTTCGACCCCAAAGATAAGAGCCTATGGGTAGGTCAAACTGGCCGAGGTTGGAGAGCAAGAGGTGGGGCAGAAAGTAGTCTACAGAAGATCACCTTTAACGGTCAAGAGCCCAATGCGATTTACACTATTAAGGTAAATGCCAAGGGCTTCGATATTCATTTTATCAAAGCTCAAGACAGTCAAAATTTTGGTCCTATTAAAGTGAGCTCTTGGTATTACGAAGATTCCCGCCATTATGGATCTCCAGAGAAAGGTGGTCGTTCTGAAGAGATATCATCAATTAAGTGGAGTGCGGACAAAAAGACTTGCTCGGTGGAATTTAAAAGCTTTAAGATTGAGGATGAAAAAGTTGCGGGCCATACCTCAAGAGTCTATTACCTAGATCTTACGCAGACTAGCTTTGGCAAAACCGTAGGTGCCTTTCTATCGAAAGCCTATTACACACTCAATTCTATACCCAAATAGAGTTGGGGTGAGCAAGTACTCAGAATAGCTATTGAGTTAGGGCTTGCTGAATAATTGCGTTTTTAAGGAAGAATGATTTGTGACAAGGCGAAGTTGTATAAAAATACTACGATCCGTAGGCGCAATTATTCTTTCAAAAAACGGTTTATAGGGATCGGTTATGAACTGCAATTCCATAAAGCTTATTGCTTCTCTTGCAGAAAAAATCAAAATTACTTTCTTAATGCTTTGATAATCAGATAAAAACATCCCGTTCAGTAAGCCCTAGTTATTCGGTAATCATATAGAAATGTACTAGTAGTTAATGCAGAAAGTATACTTTAAACAAGTCCGATAAGGTAAGTGGCTGTATGAAAAATAAATAATAAACGAATTAGAGCCTACAATTTTTAGCATACATGAAAACTGCATGACTCAGAATATCTAAATTTTCAGGGCTCAACTGTGAGTCCGCTAGAATGTAGCATGCTCCGTCAGGGGCATGAAAATGGGTTCGGAATTAATCTAGGGCCCAAGCTTGGGTCCGACACTCTATGCCGGACTCACATCCGCGAGCCCTCCATTCATTTTATTATCTCGTACGTGCGGCTTTACCGCACGCTATTGTATATCGGTGCGCTGCACCTTTATTGTGTTTTTCACAGAGCCTTGAAATCCTAGGAGGGCTGAGCACAGAATGATCTTCTGAATGCAGTAAGCATGAGTTAGATGAAATAAGCCACAATAAAATATTTGGCTCGCCCAAATTAGGTTTTAGACTTTTGCTTGCAGTGAGGTTTGATCAGCGGAGCGATTACATATCCAGTTCAGTATTGAGCCTTAGCACTTCTTTCTTTAGTGCATTAGTTCCACGTTGACGATAAACTCTTACAGAAGCTTCTGTGGTAGAAAGTTTTTCTGCAGTGGTTCTTGTAGGGATATTATCAAATGAATCCTGCAATGCGATCATGATTTTTTCTGAGATCGATGATTTTAAATTATCTAGGGCTTTCTCTAAAATGAAGATTTTCCACTCTTTATCGGCAATTTGCTCTATTTCTGCATCACTAATATTATCGACTGAATGCAATGCACTGGAGTATTCAATATTTTGCTTTTCGTTGCGTCCAGCTTTTGATTTGAGATAAGTTCTTACTACATTTTTAGTAACTACGCTCAACCAAGTACGAAAGCGGCATTTATTGGGACGGTATTCAAACTTGGGTAGGTCTTTCCATAATTGCAGTAAGACATTTTGAAGTAGGTCTTGGCATAGTGCTGGACTCAGTTTAAAGCTTCTGATAATCACATAAATATAATTTTCGTAGGACGCTACAAAGTCTTCCCATGTTTTATCATCGCGAGACTCAGTTTGAATTCGCTGAATGAGGGTGAAGCGTGTTTTATACTGATCTTTCATATTGTAATAGACGTCTCTTATTTTTTTAATACAAATTTGCCTAGGCTTTATGTCATAAAAGAGGCTTTTTTATTATGTAATTAATGAAAAGATTGAATTATGGCTTGTTCATCTGTTACGCTATTAAACACTTTCCTCTTATTTTAGCAAATAATTTAATGAAATAAAGGTAAAAAATGGTGTATAAAATTTTTCTCACGGTCTTTGTAAGTCTGACTCTCTTTGCGGACGTACATTTAAATTCGTCTTTAAGTAATTTTAACTTAGGCAATGATCAACTGAGTATAAGCATAAATTCAAATGGCAAACTTAGAAAAGTCCTGTCCCATGGTGAAAGCTTAAATCAATACAATAAGCTAGGTCCATTGTTTAGTGTGACCTTGCTTGAAAATGTCTATGGACTCAAGGATGGAAAAAGACGTACGGTAGAACTGAAGCATGCTTCATACAATCAAGGTGAAATTACTGTGGCTCCTGCGAAGGGAGAACTCCCAAGTTTTACTTTTAAGACAATTGACAAGGGTGATTACTTCATTCTTAAACTCATTTCCATGAAAAATCTTGAGAATGAAAATGCAACTGTTTTAACCATGAGAAAACTGGCACATACCAGTTGGATGCCACTGGATAGCGTTACTAAAAAAAGTAGTCGCTTCAAGGATGATCCTAAGTTTTTTGGTGTGTTGCAGCGCTCAGATGACTTGCCGCTTGGTAGTATCTCTATGTGGGCCTCAAAAGAAGGACTCGAAGAAGATGAAGTACTTTACAAAGTATGGGCCAATGAAGATATGCCCCATCCAAATGTCGATGGTGAATGGACTGTGGAACGTGCCAAGCAGTGGATTGCTGATTACATAGAATTAGTTTGTAAAAAGCATACAAGTGAAATGATCATAGGTCCTCGCAAACCAGAAGATTTGAAAGAGATTTCACAAGTGGCAAATAAATTTGGTATCTCAAAACTTTACATGCATTTAAATTCCTGGGGAGGGCGTTACTGGGCTAATGACCGAGATAACCTTGAGGTCAATCATGATATCTTTCCAGATGGTCGTAAAGATATGGAGGCCTTTGGCCAATTGCTCAAAAATAAAGATATGCAGCTCACTCTTAGAAGTATAAGTTATGCATTAGGAGGGAAGCACCCAGAGTATCTTGGCGAAACTCCCCATGCGCAATTGGCGACTTGGTGGAAAGGTAAGCTTGCTACAGATATTAGTTCACAGGCCACTGAAATCATAGTGACTGAAACGAATGAGCAGAGAACAGAGTTTGATACTAATTATCGCTGGGACAATATTTTTAATCGTAAATGTATTCAAATAGGCAATGAGCTCATCACTTTTAAATCCTTTGTTGATAATGGTGACAAGACCTGGACTTTGAAAGGCTGCAAGCGTGGTTTTGGTAATTCAGTTGCCACTAATCACAAAGTAGACAGCCCAGCACGAGGGCTTTACAGAATTTACGGCATTGCTTTTGCACCAGACCCTGACTCTAAGTTAATGAAAGAAATGGCAAAGAATTTTGGTGAATTTCATAACGATATAAATGCAGGTATTGTTAATTTTGATGCACTTGAGGTTCACGAAATGATGTATAATTACGGCGACACCAAATTCATGGGTGAAGTCTATAAGCATATTAAAACGCCAATGCATGGCAGCACCTCGGGACCAGGACTCACTTGGGGCTTTATTGAAGGGATGTTTAACTCAGTAAAAATGGCTGAAGATCCATGGAGAGCTACAAGACCTAAAGGGATTCCATACGCTGTTGATATGAAGTTGGGCTTACACCAAAGTCATTGGTCGGCGAGTAGTCCCTATGCCTATGTCTGGGCAATTCCAGCCAATGCAGCAGCGGGGCGTCAGCTGGCTGTATCAGCGCAAGCTGGTTTTCACGACGTGACAACAGAAATTATTAATCAGCACGGACTTATTGATTTTTATGCCAAGGTTTTTAAGCAATGGAGTAAATACGGGAGCCAATTACCTGCACACATTAGAGAACGCATCTTCAATTCATGGTATAAGAATCCATGGGAAGCGCGTTATTCATTGATTGATGAACTCTTTCGCTTTGAGGGTGAGGGGGAGGCGCTTAGCGTGGTTCCTTTCAGAATGATGAAAGGCAAAAATGATCGTGGCTGGACTTATCACCAGGAACATGGGACAGTGTATCCTTACCAGTACTTGCGCCCCGGTCAAAGCATGAAAGTGGAGAATCCTTATGACCAGCAAAATCCTGAATTTATTATTCGCGTCATGTCTGACTTTAAAAGAAATATTGATGTGGTGAATGCGCTATCAAAAACTGAAAGTGCTGAAGATAAGAAGTTCAATGATATGCTGGATAAGTTTCAGGGTGCCTCTGGCGTAGTGATTGAAGAGAAAAAAGTTGATAATGATAAGAATACAAAAATTAATTATCGCATTATGCCCAATCCCAATGAGAAAAACCCACAAAAGAAAATTCGAGTCAAGGGGTCCGTAACTTTTACTCAAGAATCAAATGGAGTTCGCATTACTTGTGCCAATAATTCTGATGTACAACTCAATCAAGTGAACAGTAAAAATGATACGCTATCTTGGTATCCAGTAAATAGTAATATTGACCAAGCTGGTGGCCTAGGACTTGTTGTGCACGGTGATGGCAGTGGCTCTACTTTGGTCGTTCGCACCAAAGGCGATGGTTCCAGGGATTATATTGTCCATTTGGACTTTAAGGGAAAAAGATATATAGAAATCCCATCTCCTCAGGTCTCCTGGGTAGATGCGCGCTGGCCATTTCTAAATGCCTACAAGCGCTGGAGGTCAAATAAAATCACTGGTATTGGAATTGGCTTTAATAATGTAAAATCAAAAACCTCCGTGCTAATAGAAGATCTGCGTTTTTTACCTGAGAAAGAGTCAGTGTTGAAAGATCCTGTCATTCAGATTGGTGAAGGTGAAATGACCATAGTTGGTGAAGTTAAATCAGGACATTACCTCTGGTATATGGGGGGGGATTCCGTAGGTGTTTACGACCTGAACTGGAATAAACTAAAAGAGCTTCCCATCAGAAATAATTCATGCCAGGCAAGCGATGGTGATAATGAAATTAAAATTATCAACAATAATGAAGGGAATAACCCTTGGCTGGAAGTTCAGTTCTTCGTTAAAGATAAGGCGATGCTTATCAATGATAAACTCAGCCAAGTTAAATAATTTTTCAACAATATTTTAGTACATATAGGAACAAAAATGAAGTATATTTTAATCAGTTTAATGGCTCTATTGACCGGCTGTATCTCAAATCAAAATAATGAATGGCAGAGCCTCTTTAATGGCCAAGATTTACAAGGCTGGAGGAATTATAACAGTCAGGGAATTAATGGAAAATGGATCGTAGAAGATAGTGCTATTCACTTAACAGAAAAGGGAGGTCAGCACATTGTTTATAATCAGCCCTTTAAAGACTTTGAACTAAAGTTGCAATGGAAGATTTCTGAGCGTGGCAATAGTGGGATCTTTATCAGAAGTTCTGAGAGATATCAGTATCCATGGATGTCAGGAGTAGAGATGCAAATTCTTGATGACGAGAAACATCCCAATGCAAAAAATCCATTGACCAAAGCAGGGTCCTGCTATGATTTAATTGCAGCGCCAGAGGGAGCCGTTAATAAGGCAATGGCATGGAATGATGTGCATATCATTGTAAAGGGCAGTCATTATCAGTTTTTTCTCAATGGAGTCAAGACGGCCGATTTTGATGTGAAGAGTGCGGAATGGAGAGCTTTGATTGCGGGTTCAAAGTTCAAAAAGTATCCCGGTTTTTCGGAAAATAAGCAAGGCTTTATTTGTTTGCAGGATCACGGTGATCCAGTTTGGTTCCGCAATATAAAAATTCGCGAATTATAATCAATTTTCCTGTCATTTGTTACGCTGATTAAACATGCGCCTCTTATGTTTTTAGTATTAGAATAATAAACTTTATTAAATAGGTAAAGATGAAACAGAAATTCACATTGATTGAACTATTGGTTGTAGTGGCCATTATCGGAATTTTGGGTTCGTTATTACTGCCCAGCCTTTCCAAGGCACGCATGACTTCGAGAATTGCTGTCTGCAAAAGTAATTTGAAGCAAGTTTACACGGCTCAAGTACTTTTTGCCGATGACAATGACGATATGGTTTTTACAAATAACAAGGGTCCTGAATGGATGACTTTAACGAAGTTTAATAAAAATTTTGATTCTGATGGTCTCCCTAAAAATAAATACGCTGGACAGTTTATTCATTCAGATGGATCGCCTTTTTTAGTACCCTATTTAGGACCAAGTGATTCCGCGGTTTATGCTTGCCCGGCTACTGAAATAGATAAAACTTCAGATTACTATCCCACTAATAAATGGGGTTTTAAAGATAGGTCCTACGAGGGGTTTATGGATAGGAATAGTGGATACCCAGTTAAATGGGATGAAGTCTATGCTTTAGGTTTTGATAGTGCTAGTATACACACAAGGCTATGGGCTGAAAAAACGCGAAAGCCCTTTGTTATTGATGCATTTTCTCAATCAGGAGGGCTTGCAGGAGATTCCAAATTCCATAATAATACCGGAAATTATAATCTCTTGGTCACTGATGGCAGTGTCGTTAAATACTATCTACCTTATAGCTTGGCGGATACAGCTGCTAAAAAAATGTATATGGAAGCGGCTATGGGCTATTGATTTAGCTCATCATATATACTAATAAATTAATCACAAACATTATCATAAAACTAAAAAGGAAATCATGAAGTATTTCCTACTTTTGATCATGGCTATCAGTAGCCAAGTCTATGCTCAAGAAGGAGCTTTTCGCTGTAATTTAGATTTACGGGCAAGATTCTAATTTTTTCAATTTAGCAAGGATTTTATCGCCTACGACACTCATAAGGGGAGCTTTTGGAAGTATTGGCAGGCATCTGATAAAAAGCCTGGTGTTGAATTTGTAGGTGTTTACGACCTGAACTGGAATAAACTAAAAGAGCCTCCCATCAGAAATAATTAATGCCAGGCAAGCGATGGTGATAATGAAATTAAAATTATCAACAATAATGAAGGGAATAACCCTTGGCTGGAAGTTCAGTTCTTCGTTAAAGATAAGGCGATGCTTATCAATGATAAACTCAGCCAAGTTAAATAATTTCACAGATGTCCGTGTAAAAACACCTAACTTTTAATAAAAATTTTTCTAGTCATTTGTTACGCTGATTAAACATGCGCCTCTTATATTTTTAGTATTAGAATAATAAACTTTATTAACGAGGTAAAGATGAAACAGAAATTCACATTGATTGAACTATTGCTTGTAGTGGCCATTATCGGAATTTTGGGTTCGTTATTACTGCCCAGCCTTTCCAAGGCACGCATGACTTCGAGAATTGCTGTCTGCAAAAGTAATTTGAAGCAAGTTTACACGGCTCAAGTACTCTTTGCCGATGACAATGACAATATGGTTTTTACAAATGATCAGGGCCCTGATTGGATGACCTTAAGCGTATATAATGTAAATACTAGTCCAAATGAATGGTCCAATGTGAATATCCATTCTGATGGTGCGCCCTTTTTAGAACCCTACTTAGGGCCTAGAGATTCAGCTGTTTATGCCTGCCCGGCCACTGAAATAGATCAAAGTTCGGATTACTATCTTGCTGATAAATGGAATTTTAAAGACAGGTCATACCAGGGTTTTATGTCCCGCAATATTGGATACCCAGTAACATGGGATCAAGTCTATGCTTTAGGTTTTCATGCCGACCCCAATAATTACACATTATGGTCGGAAAAAACACGCAAACCCTTTGTTTATGATGCATTTACTCAATCAGGAGGACTTGCAGGAGATTCCAAATTCCATAATAATACCGGTAATTATAATCTCTTAGTCACTGATGGCAGTGTCATTAAATACTTTTTACCTTATGGATTGACGGATAGAGCTGCTAAAAAAATGTATATGGAAGCGGCTATGGGCTATTGATTTAGCTCATCATATTTACTAATAAATTAATCACAAACATTATAATAAAACTTAAAAGGAAATTATGAAGTATTTACTACTTTTGATCATGGCTATCAGTAGCCAAGTCTATGCTCAAGAAGGAGCTTTTCGCTGTAATTTAGATTTACGGGCAAGAATTCTAGTTTTTCAGTTTAGCAAGGATTTTATCGCCTACGACACTCATAAGGGGAGCTTTTGGAAGTATTGGCAGGCATCTGATAAAAAGCCTGGTGTTGAATTTGTAGGTGCCGTGTATAATTCGGGGGGACATGGTCCTCAACCCATTTCACATGGTGAAATAATTGTGGAACGTAAGACTCAGGATGTGTGGTCTCTAGGCGCGAAAGAAGCTCAATATGTCTCTTATTCACCAGTGAGAAAAACCCTGACATGTAAAATACTTAGGTCAGATGCTTCAAGTATTAAAATTATCGAAAGTCCCGAATTCAAGCAAGGGAGATTTTACCGTAATTTTCTTATCTCAGGTCTCAAAAAGGGAGAAAAAATCAACTTGAATAAATTTGAAGTGAGCCAAAATGGTTCCATTACTTTGGAGGTTAAATAATGTACAAAACTATCTTATTAAGCCTCTTTAGTCTAATACCAGGTATTATGGCAGATCCCGTTAATGCCACTAGCCATGTATTTGATCGCTCTCCTGGCTTTGGTGAAAAATTACTCAGTATTAATCCCAGCATTGATTACCAAGATATTAGTCCAAATATTTCGAAATTTCGCGTCAGTGGATTTGATTTCTTTTCCGATGGCCGTTTAGCTATTTCTCTATGGGATGCCAAGGGAAGGGTTTATATTCTAGAGAATCCTCTCGCACCACAAGAAGAGCACAAATACATTAAGTATGCAGAGGGCTTACATGAAGCCCTAGGTATAAAGGTAGTCGATGATCAAGTTTATGTTCTACAGAAAAGTGAATTGACACGCTTGGATGATACCGATAAAGATGGTGTGGCAGATGAGTATGTCTGTATCTCAAATAAATGGGACGTTACGACAAATTTTCATGAATTTTCTTTTGGACCACTTTATAAAGATGGTAAATTTTATATTGCTCTAGCTGTGGCAGTTAACCCCGGTGGAGTTACGACTAATCCGCAGACAAAAGATCGTGGGACCATTATCGAGATTGATCCCAAAAGTGGTGATTACCGTGTTGTGCTTGCTGGTTTGCGCACTCCAAATGGCTTAATGATTAATGCCGCAGGAGACATGTTTGTAGCAGATAATCAGGGAGATTATCTACCCGCAAACAAAATTATGCATATTAAAGAAGGTGCTTTTTATAATCATACCTACTCGCCGAAACATGCTTTTGCGGATAAAGAAGTCACACAACCCGCCGCGTGGTTGCAGCAAAATGAAATAGCTAACTCACCAACTCAAGGTTCTTTTGTTCCCCATGGAATATATAAAGATCAATTGCTCATTGGTGACATTCACCATGGTGGTCTAAAGAGAATTTTCTTTGAAAAAATTGATGGCGAATATCAATCAGCTGCCTTTCGTTTTACTCAGAATTTGAGAGCCTCAATTAACAGAACGATTTTTGATAAAGACAATTACTTATATTTAGGCGGTTGTGGTATGGGGGGGAACTGGGCTACAGAGGGTTTAAAGCATGACGGCATCATGCGTGTTAAACTCTATGATCAGTCAATTTTCGAGATGCTTGCGATCCGCGCAAAGAGCAATGGTATAGAGATCGAATTTACTGAACCCGTAGCAGAAAATATTGCCTGGACTAAAAGTCTTTATCGCATTAATCAGTGGACATATAAGCCGACTCGTAATTACGGAGGGCCAAAAATTGATAAGCAACAATTAGAGGTGCTTTCGGTCACACCAAGCCAAGATCTAAAAAAGGTCTTTGTTGAAATCGCTGGGATGAAAGAAAAGCATGTCATTAACTTGCGCTTAGCGAATAATTTTGCATCGAAATCCGGAGCCCAGCTCTTTACTGGTGATGCTTACTACACACTCAATAAAATACCACAAAATAAAGTAATGATTGCCAAATCAGTACCATCTCATGTGGAGCTTATCTCAAATGTTTTTACGTCCAGTAATGAACATCCCGGTGCAGAAGTCTATCGTGCACTCTGCATGTCTTGTCATAGTCTCGATGGGTCTAAACTCGTGGGGCCGACTTTTAAAGGCTTGGCTAAAAGCATGAGAACGGTCATTAAAAATGGCAAAGAAGAAAAAGTCCACGCGGACCGCGCTTACCTTCGTCGCTCAATTACTAAACCAGCAGAAGAAGTAGCTAAAGGCTACCAGCCAATCATGCCGACTTTGGCACCGAATATGAGCAAAAAACAACTAACTGATGTCATTGATTACATGGAGTCATTGGCAAAGTAGTATTCTTAACAAAAACTTTATTTTATAATCTTAAATATTTGGAACTCCAATATGAAAAAACTTCTCAAAATACAATTTTTACTTGCACTGAGCTTTCTATCCTTATCATCTTTTGGCAAGAATGAAGCCATCAATTTATTAAGCGCTGACGAGCTTGAAATGAATAGCAAATGGGTATTAAAAGACGGCTTACTTTATCCATCGGAAAAACCAGGCTACATCGTCTGGACTAAAAAGAGTTTCTCAAATTTCGAGCTCACTGTCGAGTTTAAAACTTCTGAAGAATGCAATAGTGGAATATTTTTTAGAACGAATATAAACAATCCAGTACAGGAAGGTTTTGAAATACAGGTGGCATCACCAGGGCTCTACAATGGTAAGCACGTAGTAGGCTCGTTATACGACGCTAAAGAACCTTCTGAAATCGCTGTTAAACCCGATGGAGAATGGAATACTATGGTTTTGACCTGTAAAGGGCCAAAAATCAAGGTGGTACTCAATGGAGTCGAGGTTCAGAACCTAAATATCAACGATTGGAACACAGCAAATAAAAATCCAGATGGCACTAAAAATAAATTTAAAACAGCACTCAAGGATTTGCCTCATAATGGTCGCATCGGCGTTCAATATCACGGCCAACCCGTTTGGTACAGAAAGCTCTCTATTATAGAACTAAATTAATCAGCAGAAAATTTAACTTCTAAGATTTACAGACATAAGCCCGTGTATTGGAATTCATTATCCCAATCACTGGAAGGCCAAATCTCTTTGATGAGTTTTGAAACCTATTTTTCCAAAAAAAAAGCACTTACAGAAATGTAAGTGCTTTTTAGTAAATGGTCGGAACGACAGGATTTGAACCTGCGACACCATGTCCCCCAGACAATCATCTAAGCAAGGAACTGCTCCCTTTTTCGATAGTTTTGCAACCTTTTTTACCGTTTTTTCAACTGTTTGATTTTTAGTTATGTGTGCTGGTGATGATGGGTGTTTTAGGCATGGCAGGCTTTGGATTTCTTACCACTTCCGCAAGGACATGGATCGTTGCGTCCTATATCTTGTTTAGGCATGAATTGGTAGTATTCAGTGGCAGGGAGGCGCTTGCGCAAGGCCATTCCCATGGCTTTTAGATAAGGGCTGAGATGAGTGAAGAAATCAAAATACCCTTCACAGAGGTAATTGAGGTGTTTCTCTCCATTGGAAGTACTGGTAAAGCGGTGAGCTGGGCATCCACCATGGCATTGGGGACGAACAGGACATTTAAGGCACTTACTGGGCATTTTTTCATATTTATCGCGACCGAATTGCAGCTGTTGTGGGCTGTCTACAATTTCCTCGTAGGATTGTGTCATGATGTTACCTACTAGATCTTTGTCGTAGACAAAGTGATCACAACTGTAGACATTCCCGTTGTGTTCGATGGCTAAAGAACGGCCACACTCTGGTGAGTGAACACAGATGGAACCGGGCATTTTGAGCTCATTAGCTAAGGCACCATCGAAATGCTGAATAAAAATTTTCCCAATATCATTTTTGCGCCATTGTTCAAAAATACTGATCATAAAGTCCCCCCATTGCTTGGGTCGTACAGAGCGCTCATTGACCTTTGAGCCATGCGTAGGCTCAACAATGGGGATGAATTGCATAAATTGTGAGCCAATAGATTTGAGGAATTCATAAACTCTCTGAGGATGATCGCCGTTGTGGCTTTGGACCACGGTGAGAGTATTGTATTCAACCTTGTGTTGTTGGAGCAACAAAAGTCCTCTCATAACTTGATTGAAGGTACCGCGGCGAGCTTTGTCTTTGCGGTAGTGATCGTGCAGATCCTCGGGTCCATCAATACTGATACCCACAAGAAAATTATTCTCCCTTAAAAAGATACACCATTCATCATCTAATAATGTGCCATTGGTTTGCATGGCATTGGTGATATTTGCATGAGCTGGGGCGTATTTCTTTTGCAGTTCAACAATCTTTTTGAAGTAATCCAGTCCCATCAAGGTGGGTTCACCGCCCTGCCAGGCAAAGTTGATTTCTGCGCCATTGTTGACTTGGGAAGAGATGTAGGTTTTTATGTGCTGTTCGAGCACATCTGGAGGCATTTTAAAAGACTTTTCATTCTCAAAGAGTTCGACCTTGTCTAAGTAGAAACAGTAGTCACAATCCAGGTTGCAAATAGGTCCCGAAGGTTTGGCGAGAATATGAAAGGGTTTTGTTGGCATATAAGGACTCAATTACACTTTTTCTTAGATTGTAGTTCGGTTTACGTAGTGAATAAATTGATGCTCACCTAGCTCAATTAAAGTGTCTGAGCAATTACCGACTGGAAATCTTGTATAATTTGACGCACCTAAAAATAGATTTAAGGCTTCACGAATAAAGTGACCATGGGTGATACAAATAACTATTTTATCTGTGTTTTCATTAGCTATCATTGAAAGAAACTCTGAAACTCGACCCCGAAAACTACCTACAGACTCGGAAGCTTTAGGAAGATTTGATTCTTTGGAAAACTCGGGGGTAGAAATAGGAGCCAAAGCATTAAAGTTTAATTGGCCCTCGCATAAAAGAGGCCAATATTCAGGCGTAAACCGAGCTGACTCTATAAATGGGGCAAGTGTTTGTATAGCTCTTAAAAGGGGGCTACACCAAATTTTATCGAACTGAATTGTGGCAATATACTTTGCCAACAAGCTTGCTTGTTGGAAGCCCTCCTGATTCAAAGGCTCTTCAGTTTCACAAGACAAGAAGCCATTAGCATTAGCCCTAGTCTTAGCATGTCTAATTAAATGTAATTTCATTTATTAATTCCAATAAGCTAAAGTTCTAACTGAGTGAATTCTCGAGCGGAGTAGATGAATTTCTCTATAGTCATACCTGCTCGTTTCTTGCTATTTGAATAGCCGATAAATCATCAATAAGTAGATCAAATCTCTCCTTAATAATTTCATTTACCTGACCTTCAGACCAATCTTTATCCTCAGCATAGACAAACCTTGGTACAATGACACTTCTAAAATCTAACATAAGGTGATTCGCAAATCCCATGACAGACATATAGCTACTAGAGCCTCCTGCTGAGCATATAAAGCCAATAACTTTATCTGTAAAAGAATGACCAATCAATTCAATGATATTTTTGGCAACAGCATTGACATCATAGCAATATATGGGGACTGAAAAAACAATGTGAGATGCCGAAACCACCTCTTCATGTATTTTTTTTGTTTCTTCAGAATCCCAAGATCCTGAAGCTCCCGCAAATGGTAGATTGAATTCTCTCATATCAAATCTACAAACATCAACCTTTTTATTCGTCAATTTTTCTTCAAAAATTTGAGCCAACTCTTGAGACCGTGAATCCACATTTAAGCTGGTTCCGATAATAACAGCTTTTTTCATAATATTGTTACCTTAAGTCTCTACTCTTTATTTGTATGAAGATTAATTTGTGTATTTATGGTTATAATAAGTTATATCACTGTAAATTCAATCCTTGGTATGTATAATTCAAGGTCTTTTTTAATATTTTCTTAGCTTAAATCGGCTTTAGGTGAATGACCAAAATGTTTTTTAAAGACTTTGCAAAAGTAGCTGGGGTCGTGATAGCCGCATTCGTGGGCGAGTTGTTTGACGCTGAGGTTTTGCGTGAAAAGCAATTTTTGGGCGTATTCCATTTTTGTTTTGATGAGGTATTCATTGGGGCTTATGCCTATGGCCTTTGAAAAAACTCTAGAGAAATGATAGCGACTCAATTTGGCGACCGAGGCCATTTCATCGATGCTGATGGCTTGATTGAGGTGGTGGTTGATATGATTTAAAACATTTTGTATTGCTTGGGGGAGAGGCTTTTGTTTGTCGGCTAAGATCTCTTGATGGAGTTCCATAATAAATTGATAGCATAGTTGTGAGTGCTGGACTTGTGTTTGACTATCGCTTAAGTGAGGGTTTTGCGTGAGCTGCAAAAATAAACTTATCAGCTTGGAATTGATGGGTAGGCTACAAACAGGCGATGTTTTGGCAATTAAGTTTTTGTAGTGTTGAACTAAGTCTGTACCACAAAAACTTAGGTAAATGAATTCCCAGTGGGAGTCCATGGAATCAAAGAAGTATTCGTGATCATCCGGACTTGTGACTAACATGGCTTGATGAGGTTGAATAGTGTAAGTCGTATTATTGCTTCTTAACTTACCAGAGCCGGATAAAGTGTATTGCCAGATGGCAGTTTCCAACTTGCCACGTTTTAGACCGTGCCATCTGTAGTCGCTAGAAACGACTCTTTCTCGGCCGAAATTTAATAATTTATAAGGAAGCTCAAAATTTATATTTTTAAAGAATAAATTAGTATTTCCATATTTAATTTGATTAAATTTATTAAGCATGATTTTACCATAAATAGCATTTTTTTTATATTTAAACGATAAAAATCATTTGTAAAGTTAGGATGTAATAATAAAAGGAAATAAATTATGCCCATTAAAGAATTGTCACGTTTTAGTTCCCATGATACTGAATTTGTTTATTTTATAAACGAGGATCAGACTGTGGGCTTCAGTCTTTACCCCAGAGCTAAAAAGAATGAGCTCGTGGAACATCGCAAAAATATTAATGATTTGGCCACATGCGTTCCCATTATCAAAGTTTTTGGAGGTGATTGGCCAGCTTATAAAGTGCATGATTTAGTCCAGATTAAGTGTGTAGGGGAGGTTTCGCCGGGAGCCTTTAGTGCGGGTAGCAGCATGCGCAGTACGGAAAGTAATCTCCTTTTTCAAGATCAGCGAGTGGAAGGTAATAGGGTGATTACGATCTTGAAACACAAATATTTTGATTTAGAAGTGGAGCATAAGTTGGAGTTTAATCATGAAAATGATTATGTGCTTCTTTCATCTAAAGTGATTAATCGAGGTGAAACTGAAGTAAAATTAGAGAATGTAAGTTCATTTTGCCTAGATGGCCTTTCGCCTTTTCAGCAAGACGACGGGGAAGGAGCTTATTATTTCCATCGTTTTCTAAGCACTTGGTCAGCTGAAGGTAAACATGAAGTACGTTCTGCTGAGGATTGTAACTTTGAGAGGTCGTGGAGTGGTCACGGCGCTAGAACAATGCGTTATGGACAAGTGGGGTCCATGCCTGTTAAGGACTATTTTCCCTTTATTGGTCTAGAAGATCGTCAGCATCAAGTGATGTGGGGGGCACAATTAGCGCAACCCGGTTCTTGGCAAATGGAATTTTATCGTCGTGGTGACTTTGTTTCCTTGAGTGGTGGTCAAGGTGATCGTGAACACGCTCATTGGCTAAAGAACCTTAAGCCAAATGAGAGTTTTGCGACTCCACAAGCCATTGTGAGTACTTGTTGTGGTGGCATAGAGGATTTACAAAATCGCTTGGTGCAATACCAATTAAGAGAACTTGAATCGCTCCCTCAATCTGAGCAGGATCTTCCCATAGTGTTTAATGATTGGTGTACCACTTGGGGGCACCCATCCGAAGATAATATTTTAAAAATTGCTGATGCTTTAGCTGGCTCACATGTTAAGTATTTAGTGATGGATGATGGTTGGTTTAATGATGAGCCTGGCTGTCAGCAGGGCTTAGGTGACTGGAATGTGAGCAAGACTATTTATCCTAATGGCTTTAAAAACCTATGTTTGAAATTACAAGAAAAAGGTTTTATTCCTGGTATTTGGTTTGAATTAGAAAATTGTACCGAAGGTTCCGAGCTTTTCCATCGAGAAGAGCTTTTGCTTAAAGTTGATGGCTTTGTCTTGCAGCGAGGGACTCGCCGTTTTTTAGATTTTCGCAAACAAGAAGTGCACGATTATTTAGCCGAAAAAGTTATTAAGACCTTAAAAAATAATCACATTTCTTACATTAAAACAGATTATAACGATACCATTGGAATGGGTTGTGATGGCGCTGAATCCTTGGGCGAAGGTCTTCGTCAGCATTTAGCAGGGGTGCAGGCTTTTTATCGTCGCATGCGTGAAGAAATCCCCGATTTAGTGATTGAGGTCTGTAGTTCTGGTGGCCACCGTTTAGAACCTAGTTTTATGGATTTGGCGAGCATGGGCGGTTTTTCCGATTCTCATGAAGGAACAGATATTCCTATTATTGCGGCCAATACGGCCATGCAAATTGCCATGCGCAAGAATCAAATTTGGGCCGTTTTGCGAGAAGATGATAATGTGAGCCGAGTTTATTATTCAATGGCGGCAACTTTTATGGGGCGTATGTGTTTGAGTGGCGATTTATTTTTGCTGAATGTGCAACAAAAGCAGATTATGCAGGCGGGTCAAGAAATGTACCTACAGATAAAAAAGTCCATTCCTCAAGGATACATTCGCATTGTTCGCCATGGCGTGAGTAGTTACTTGCACCCGAAGGGATATCAAATCTTCGCGCGTTACGCAAAAGAGAGTGCTTATTTAGTGATACATAGCTTTGAAAATGCGCCAAGCTCTATTGAGTATGAGCTTGAAGGTAATTGGAAAATAGGGCAGGTGTTTAAGCAAGATCACATCAATTTGAGCTTAAAAGCTAAGGTCTTATCCCTTAGTGGAGTCGAAGATTATAAGGGCTTAGTTATAGAACTTATGCCGCAATTATAGATTTTATGACAATTTAGATTTGTATAGGTTATTTTGGGTTATATAGTTATTCTTATTAATGAGTATAATAAAAAGGTTTTGTTATGTATAATGTTGTTTTAAATGAAAATAATTTTCCTCGAGAGGTGAAACAAGCTGATTTTTGTGTTGTCGGTGGGGGCATGGCTGGCGTTTGTGCCTCTATTGCAGCAGCTCGTAGAGGCTTGAAAACAATTTTGATTCAAGATAGATCAGTATTGGGAGGTAATGCATCGTCAGAAATTCGCATGTGGATTTGCGGGGCGCGGGGCGCTGATAATAAAGAAGCGGGTATTCTTGAAGAGATTATGCTGCGTAATATTTATTATAATAGTGAAATGAAATACACCCTCTGGGATGATGTTTTATACGGCATTTGTCGCGAAGAAGAAAATTTAGAAGTCATTTATAGTTGTAGCGTTAATGAAGTTAAAACTGAAGGTTCGAAGATTCGATCAGTAGCCGCATGGCATCTGACTCGTCAATGCTGGGTAGAAGTACAAGCTGACTTCTTTGCCGATTGTTCTGGGGACTCTGTATTGCGTATAAGTGGAGCGGAAACTAGGCATGGCCGAGAAGCTCGTGGGGAATTTGATGAGTCACATGCCCCTGAGCAAGCTGATGATAAAACCATGGGTAGTTCTATCCTCATGCAATTGCGTGAAGTGCCTGGTCATAAAGAGCCTTTCGTGGCACCTCCCTGGGCGAGGAAGTTTAAAAGAGAAGAATTAGAGAGTAGGAATTTAACACCTAAGCACAACAACTTTTGGTGGTTGGAGTTTGGTGGATTAATGGATACTTTAGATGATGCAGATGACATTCGCGATGAAGCCATGTCCATTGCTTATGGTGTTTGGGGTATGATGAAAAATGATCCCTCGGGAATATGTGATAATTGGACCTTAGAATGGGTGGGATCCTTACCTGGAAAGCGCGAAAATATTCGTTACGTTGGAGATCATTTATTAACTCAAAATGATTTGGAAAAAGAAGGACGTTTTGATGATCGCGTCTGTCATGGTGGTTGGGAGATGGATGACCATCACCCCGATGCTATAGCCTACCGCGGATTTCCGACGATTTTCCATGAAACACCCCATTGTTACGGCATTCCTTATCGCTCACTTTATTCTAAAGATATCAGTAATTTATTCTTTGCTGGCCGCAATATTTCTGCCACTCACATGGCTATGAGTTCTACCAGAGTTATGGGGACAACTGCAGTGATGGGGCAGGCTGTTGGTGCAGCGGCTGCTTTAGCTTTTAAAGAGAAAACAGACTGTCGTGGTGTGTATGAGAATCACATAGCAGAATTGCAGCGCCAACTCATCGAAGATGACCAGTATATACCATGGAAAACACAAGCCTTATCAGCTTTAAAAATAGGGGGTGAATTGACTTCCAGTTGTGACAAGGCAGATCCATTATTGAACGAGCTGGAGCGTGATCTAGAGGGGCGTGATAATGGATTGTGGCTCAAGTCCGATGACAGTGTAACTTGGAGCTTTGCTAAAGTGCAAAGTGGGGGCGTCATTCGCTTGCTTGGCGATAGTGATTTTAGTCGTAAAAAGCGCATGCCATGTAGTGATACTTTGGAAGATGAAAAAGCGAAAATGCCAGGTCAATTGATCAAGTCATTTGAGCTTGATTTAAGTGACGAAAATGGTGCTGTTGTCGAAACGATTAAGCTAGAATTGAACTTTAAACGTTTGATCAAAATCCCATTAAATACAAGTTATTCTAAAATCACATTAAAGAATGTGGTTGGCTGGAGTGGTGAGGCACACATCTTTAGTTTCGATATTCTTTCAGTGTAAAAGCTTAAAAAGTAAGTTTAAAAGGCTTGCTTTTCTTTGTTTTTAGTTATACTCTTATATGAGTATATATAATAAAGGTGAATAAGTATGATAGTAAATCCAGATAGTCAGGTGGCAGCATGTTGTCGCGATATAGTGAGGTATATTGCTAGCAATGAATTGTCAGTAGGAGATAAATTGCCCAGTCAAGAAGAGTTGCGTAAAGTTCTCAACTACAGTCATAACTCTGTAACTCCCGCAATGAATCTCTTGGTTGAATCTGGTATGCTGGGGCGCAAGCGTGGTTTAGGGACCGTGGTACTTAACCTAAAATCCCAACCAAAAGGTTTGTGGCGCATTGGTTTAGCTTTCGGTTTAATGGATGTGAATCACAAGAGTCAGTATCAAAATGTTCTCACCAGTTACTTACAGGAACAGAGTCAAAAAAATCATTGTCATATTCGTTTTTATGTTTTGAACTATGATAAGAAAGATCAATTGCACGAATTAAGTCACTTTGGCATGTTGGAGAATGACTGCCAGGCAGGGCGTTTAGATGGTATTATTTCTTCGGCTTACTTTTCTCAAACAGCTATTGATCAGGCCATGGGTTATCACATTCCTATTTGTAAATTAGGTAAACATGAAAATTATCAGCTAAAAATTGAATATTCAGAAGAGAGTTTTCATGCACTTGCCCAAAATATGTTAAATGAGGGTGATAAAATTTTGTATCTGGGATCTTTGGACGAAAAAGCTCATCATCATTACTTAACAAACTATCAAGAATTTGTTCATCTATCTACAAATACGCCGGTAGATAGCTTGTTAGAATTGATCAAAAATAAGGGCTTTGATAACATTATAGTTCGCAATGATGTGGTAGCTCTAGAGCTTAGTTCTTTAATGAGCCAGCACGGTTTAACAAATCCCTTGATAATTCAAAGTAACAAACAGGTGCCACTTTATTATTCGACTCCCGTACGAAAAATTGAGCTAGATATTGAGCATTTGGCGCAACAAGCTTTGGAAATGACAATTCACGCTATTTCATCACAGGATTATAAAAAATCAGAGACTCACCTCAAATTTAAAGCGGAGAATTTATGATGAAAAAATTCACTCTCATTGAAGTCTTGGTAGTGGTTGCCATTATCGGTATTTTAGCGTCCTTGATCTTGCCGAGTTTGAAGGACTAGGGCACGAAGCATGGAAAGTTCATACAATAGGCGAGGGCGAGCGTAAACACTGTGTACTGTATTTAGATATGCCTTTATTAAAGGACCTAAAATTGACTCTAAAGGCTCCCAAAGCCTGTCGCTTAGATGATATTGATCAAGCCATGGAGTCTTATCAAGCAGGTGATGAAATGACCTTGCGTTTCAGTGGTCGCAAGCCATGGATTCGCTTTTGGGGGCTCGATGCGCAAGACCTGCAGCCTAATGAAGAAATTGTGGACCTTTTAAAAGAAAATTATATTGCGCCAAGTGATTATGATAAAAAACTTCGCGAACCCTTGGCGGAGATACAAGCGGAACAAGATCAATGGGTCAAAGAACAAATCCCTAGTGATGAACAAATCGTTTATTACATGGATTGTTTTGGCGATGCGACTACGGAAGAAAAAAGCCGTGCTTATCATTTTGATCGCACTGTCATTGCACATGCGCAAGGTCTTGAGGCAAAAGAGTATGCCGATGGCGGTGTTGCTTTCGGCCCCGGTCAATCCTATTGGTGCCACCCCCGTGGTTTGTATATCGAGATAGAAAATTTACAAGGCTATATAGACTCTGGGAAAAACTTTAAAGTTTATTTGATGTGTCATTCACCCGAAAACTTAGATTGGGAATATGAACTCACCGTCAAAAGTGGCTTTAAAGAACTGAGTCAATTCACTCAGCTTTGGACTATCCCTAAAGTGCGTAATCAGCAAGCGATCAACAGCTTCGAAGTTGACTTAAAAGAGCTGGAAATTGATGCACTGAGAATCGGTCTACGATCCAATCAAACCGCGGTGCTCAACGATTGGTTCCAGAACAAGGGCTTTATTGCCTGCCTACAAGCTTTGTGGATCACCGAGTAATTGTGCTCTCTATCTTTATAGGTTTAAAGATAGAGAATCTGCGATTTTATTTCGTAAGCTATTTTATTAAATTTTAAGTTTTATTCAAATGCGATGAATTGGGGTTATCAATTTATAAATTTTTGCACAAATTCAGCCATATAAACAGGTAGTGAGATTAAGTCATAACTTACTTCCGCTGAGCCTATACCAAATTTGAAGCTAGTTTTTACTTGCTGTGTACTCGGTGGGTTAAGGTCAAATCTAAGAGCTTTAGAGGACTTTTTTTCATACATGAAAAGATGTAATGATTTCATTGTTCCAGATTTACCAGCTTTGACCTCTACAGGATAAATATCTCCATTTATTACTTTTATAAAGTCAATTTCTGCATTGTTTGCTTTGGCTTCTCTGACCCAATAATTTAATTCAGGAATTTGGTTGGCTTTTTCAGTAGCAAGAAACTGCTGAGCTATAAATTGTTCAGCTAGTTGACCCTTGTTGATAAAGTCTATACTCTTTAAATCTTCTAAACTAATATGTTGAATACCACATATTTTATTGACTAAGCCTACGTCAAGGAAATATAGCTTCTGTACTTTGGTATTTATTTCTGAGCGTAGAGGCAGGCCATTAGAATTGCAGTGATAAGCTTTTGATATGATTCCAGCTTTATCGAGTAAATCAATAATTGGCTTTATGTCGCGAGCTTGGCTATGGGGATCAATGTGTGAGTATTTTACTTTTTGCCCTAAATTGGCAGGTATATATTTAAACAAATATTGTAAACGATTTAATTGATTACCTTTACCATATTTAGCAAAATCATCTATATATGTTTCGATTATCGAAGCTTGTATATCAAAAATACTCTCACTGTCTTCACCTTCACTACTGGCTAGGACAGCTTCAGGCATGCCGCCTATTAACAAATAATCTCGAAAATGTTCTATCAATCTTTGGTGTGCTGATAGAGGGATAGAATGTGTAGTAAGATTTGTAATGAGTTCATACAGATCAGAAATGTTATGAGCTAAAAGAAATTCTGAAAATGACATAGGTTGTAAATACATATACTCAACTCTTCCCACTGGCATAGAATAACTGTGATCTGCCAATGTGAATTCTAATAAGGAACCCGCACATACAATAGCTAAATTAGGGTAATCCTCATACAAATAACGCAATAGAGGTATAGCACTTGGAGTGGCTTGTATCTCATCCAAAAATAAGAGACTATTTTCAGTTTTAATACTCCCTTTACCGATAGCAAAAGAGAGTTCTTTCAAAACTTCTTTTGTATTTGATTCTTTGAAAATAAATTCTAAGTTTTTGTGCCTTTCTAAATTTATCTCGAATAGGTCAATAGCCTGTGATTTAGCGAAGTTTCTTACTAGTGTGGATTTGCCAACTTGTCTAGCCCCCCTAATGACAAGTGGTTTTCGGCGATTTTTAGAGTACCACTTTTGTAAATGAGTTTCTTTACTTCTATACATTATGATTCCAGATTTTATATATCTTTACCCTTCACTCTAAAGATAATGATATATCTTTTTTCTTCAAATTTCTATGAAAACATATATCTTTTTTATTCAAATTTCTATGAAAACATATATCTTTTTTCTTCAAATATCTGTAGAAACATATATCTTTTTTCTTCAGATTTATATGAAAACATATATCTTTTTTCTTCAAATTTAGTATTGGGTAGATGTATTTTCTATTTGAAATAGAAATCTGTAGGAAGGGGGGAAGTGTCTGTAGAACTTGTTCGTGTTGATTTACCCAGCGAAGCAGTAGGTGGGGGCAGCTTTGGCGTCGACTTTTACTGAGAAAAGTTTACCTGCATTGACTTCGTCTTCCATTTCTACTGCAGCAGTGGTGATGAAGAGGGTGTCGCCAGCTTTACCGCCTAGAGCACAGGCGCTAACTTGGCTAGCTCCTGGTATGTGAACTTGGGCTAATTCTTCACCATCGGCAGAGATGCGGCGCACCATGGATTCTCCCCAAAAAGCTACCCATAGGCAACCTTCTTGATCCAGGCACATACCATCGGGGAAGCCACCTTCTGGACCCACGTCAAAGAGGATGTGCTTATTGCTTATGGAGCCAGTGGCTTGATCGTAATCAAAGCGGTGAATTTGTTTAGTTGGAGAATCGATGTAGTACATTTTATCACCATTCCAGCAAATGCCATTGGAAATGGTGATCTTGTCCAATTTTTCACTGAGTTCACCAGTGGCTTCTAAGCAATAAAGCTTGGCGGTTTCGGGTTTGGTTTCATAGCCAATAGTTCCCGCCCAAAAACGACCAGCAGGATCGCATTTACCATCGTTAAAACGAACTTGAGGATTGTTTTGCTCAGGTAAATTGATGGGGGAGAGCTCTTTTGTTTCTTCATTAAAGGAATAAAAACCATCAGGCGTGGTGATCACCAGTCCACCATTCGCTCTCTTAACAACAGTTGAGACATGGGGAATTTCTGCAAGAACTTGATTCTGTTCCGTCTCGGGATCATAGCATTGTAACTTATTGCCGAGAATATCTACCCATAAAAGGGCTTGCTTGTCGTGATCCCAGAGGGGGCCTTCGCCTAGTTGAGCTTTTTGCTCTAAACAAATTTGTGCCTGATAGTTTTTCATCTTTTTCCTTTTGTGTGAAAGCCCCAACAAAGGGTCGGGGCAGGATATTTTAAGCTTGGTAGGCTCTGAAGGTTTGTTTAGAAGAACCCAGACCCTCAATACCTAATTCCACCACGTCGCCATCCTTGAGGTATTGTTGTGGATTAAAGCCAAAGCCAACACCCGCCGGCGTACCAGTCGAGATCACATCACCAGCCTCTAAAGTCATGAAACGACTGAGGTAAGAAATGATGTAGGGGATATCGAAAATCAGGTTAGCCGTTGTGCCATCCTGTTTCGTTTCGCCATTGACCGTCAACCACATTTTAAGATTGTTGATATCGGAAATTTCATCGGCAGTAGCGATGTAGGGACCGAGGGGTGCAAAGGTGTCGCAGCTCTTGCCCTTAACCCACTGACCGCCCATTTCCAACTGGAAAGCACGCTCAGAAACATCGTTGTGAAGTACATAACCCCCGAGGTAATCCAAGGCTTCTTCTTGAGAAACGTAAGAGGCATCTTTGCCCATGACAAAGGCGAGCTCCACTTCCCAGTCAGTTTTTTCCGAATCTTTTGGGATGATGACATCATCGTTGGGGCCAACAAGTGAGCTGGTAGCTTTGAAAAAGACCACGGGTTCTGCGGGGATGGCCATATTTGATTCTTCCGCGTGATCCTTGAAGTTTAAACCAATGCAAATGATTTTGCCAGGACGTTTAACCGGGGCGCCTAAGCGCACATCAGCTGCTACGCTTGGGCATTGAGATAAATCAGCTTGAGCGAGTTTATTCAGTCCATCGTTTTTGAAAAAATCATAATCAAAATCAGCTACAATTGAGCTGACATCAATTCTTTTTCCATCTTCAAGTAATACGCCGGGTTTCTCTGAACCCTTTTCACCAAAACGAATGAGTTTCATTGTTTTATTTTCCTTTTTTTAGTTTAATTATTTACTGCCAGCAATTAGTCCGTTTCACGTAGGGGCTACAGGTATCTTTAGTCATATCATTTCTGGCGAGTTTAAGTTTTTTATGGTGTTATAAATTAATTTTTTAGTCTTAGTCGATACTCTCTGAATCATAAGGGGCTTGACTGATTAGTTGACTCGTCATGCCGCCATCCAAATAGATGTTTGTGCCTGTAGTGGAGCTGGAACGATCACTGAGTAAGAAAGACACCGTGTAACCAATTTCTTCTGGTTCACTGGGGCGACCAATAGGTATTTGTTGCTTCCAATAATCTAGGCATTCTTTTTCATTAGGTGCGGCTTCAATGATGTCCTGCCAAATATTCGTGTTGCATAGACCCGGTGAGACGGTGTTGACGCGAATACCCTTGCTGCTCAATTCATTGACGGCACATTTCATGATTCCCAACAAGCCATTTTTAGTAGCGGCATAGGGGCCAGCACCTGGTAAAGTCGCTTGATTGTGAACACTGGAAATATTCACAATTGACCCCTTGGTTTGATTGTCGATCCAGTATTTACAGAGTTTTTGCATAAAGAAAAAGACCGCACGCAAATTGGTGTTGAGAACCTTGTCCCAGTCTTGCTTAGTGGTTTCTAGGAAAGGTTTAGCAAAGTTGATACCAGCATTATTGACAATGCAGTCCACGCGACCCCATTTCTCAATAGCCTTATCAATGACATTTTGTTGTGCTTCATCACTACATACATCACAGGCTACGGCCAAAGCATTTGACCCGAGTTCATCCACGACTAATTGACAGGCAGATTGTTCCAAGTCCGCAATGACAACTTTGGCTCCATCGGCGTGACAGGCTCGGGCTATGCCTTTGCCAAGTCCATTGGCAGAACCGGTGACGATGACGACTTTTTCTTTTAATAGCATCTGTTGCTCCTTTAAAAATTAATAGGTTGCGCGACCACCACTAATATCGAAAGTATAACCAGTATTGAAAGCGGCTTCAGGTGAGCAAATATAAGCGCAGATGCCAGTGACTTCATCTAGTGTACCACAGCGTTTCATGGGTATTTTATCGGTCATGTACTTAACTTGATCATCTGGAATAGTTTCGATGAAGGCAGTGCGAATAACTGCCGGTGCTAAGCCATTAATAGTGATGCCCGTTTCAGCATATTCTTTACCAGCGGCTTTCACTAAGCCAATCACACCAGCTTTTGAAGTTGAGTAACAAGTCATGCCCGCGTTGCCTTCTTTACCGGCAATTGAAGCAATGAGGAGGATGCGCCCATAATTGCGTTTCTCCATTATTTTTACCGCAGCTTTGGCCGTGAGGAATGAGCCAGTCAGGTTGACTGCATTAACTTTTTCAAAGTCAGCCAGATCCACATCTGCAAAATTGATTTTTGTGGGCCCCACAATGCCAGCTGAATTTACCATCACATCGAGTTGGCCATAAGTTGCTTCAATTTTATCAAAAGCGGCATTGACGCTTGCTTCAGAAGAAATGTCACCCTGGCAAGTTAAAACTTCGTAACCAGCGGCTTCGAATTCTGCTTTAGTTTTTTCTAATAGCTCATCATTAAAGTCAATCAGGGCAAGTTTTGCGCCTTCCTCTGCGAAGCGCTGAGCAATAGCTTTACCTAAACCTGTCGCGCCACCCGTGATGGCGGCGACTTGATTTTCATATCTTTTCATAGTGTTTCCTTAGTTATAATTTTCTGCTAAAAGAGTCATGATGTGTTGCACACGAAAGTTTTCATTGGGGAAATTGCGTTTTACAGAGGCTGACCATTGCTGCATGCAAATGGCATTGGCGGTGGTGATAATCACTTCTTGTCCTGTGTGTTTTTGGAGGAACAAGACTTTTTCGTCAATGATTTTTTCAGAGTTCTCTGCCTTTTCAATATTGTAGGTCCCAGCTGCACCACAGCAGTCCTGACAGGAGGGGGCATAAGCGACGTCTAAGCCCAAAACCTCCAGTACATTTTTGGGGATTTCTTGAACTCCCTGACCGTGGTAGAGATGGCAGGGCATGTCGATAAAGATTTTTGCACTTTGTAATCTTTTTGGTTGTTTGAGCTCCATTTTTCCCAAATAGGACAAGGCGTCCATAACGGGGCTTGCTAGGGCGTGTTGCAGGCTCAAACCACAGCCAGCTGCATTAGTGAGAACAGCTTTTTCTTTGTTTTGATCAAAGACCGCCTGATTCTTTTTGTCCAATTCTTCTTTATCTTTTAAGCCAGAGTGTTCGTGAATAGCACCACAGCATTGTTGCTCTTTGGGGACTTCAATTTGAACGCCATTAGCCGCTAGTACGTCAATGGTGGCAAAGTTGATCTCGGGATAGAAGTTCTCGGTGTGACAACCAGTGAAAAACCGTATGGTTTCGCCCTTTGATTCTTCCCGCTTTTGAGCTTCTTTGGCATAACTATAACTAGATTTAAATAGACTTGTCTTGCCCGGAGGGATGAGTGGGTCCACTTGGATGCCAGCATTGCGCAGCCAGCGCATGGGTAGGGTAGCGGCTTTCATGAGAGCTGGCTTTTTTGCTAAGCCCGCAATAGCTTTGACTTTGGTGTTAACTTTTTCGCCTTGCTCAACTTGCTTGATGCGCTGTTCCATGAGGATTTCTCCGTAGGGGACATTGGCGGGGCAGGCCGTTTCACACGCGAGGCAGCCGAGGCATTCACTTGTGTAGTGATTGATTTTTTCTGCTTGCTGAGTTCGACCTTCATCTTCTGCTCGCCACATAGCTAAGCGGCCACGTGGTGAGTTATTTTCATTGCCCGTAAGCTTGTAAGTAGGGCATGAATCTAGGCAGAGACCACAGTGAATGCAGTTCAGAAGCTTGTCGGATTCCTGGGTCAGTAAATTTTGAATGCGTAATTCGTTGCTCATGGAGTTAATCCTAATTGCTCGAGGTATTTGTGGTGGCTGACTTCATTATTTTCATTTATAACTGGGCTGTAGTTTTTGCTTTTGATGAAACCGCCGTCAATGGCGAGTTCCTTGTTCCATTGATCGATCATTTCTGGAGCTAAAGCCTGCTCAGATTTCCAGATGATACTAGCATTGCCATAGTGCAGGACCCCCGTGCCACCCAGCCCTTTTTGCATGAGCTCACACCACTGCATGCTATCACTGATTTTGCAGTGAATAACGGTGAGTTCATCTTCCATCTTAAAGGGAAACTTGTAATCGAGAGGAGCAATAAATAAATCATTCTCTTTGGCGCGTCTAGCCATCTCTTGTAAGAGGACTTCTAGTTCGACTTGTTCGCCGTGGAAGCTTACATAAACTTCTTTTTGGCTGTAGTTCAGGTCCAGCACATCAATGGCAAGAGCCCAGGGACTGCGGGCTAAGGCTGAGCAAAAGGATAAGAGATCCTCCAGTTCACCATTGATTTTAACTGACTGAACTTTGTTGAGGGGGCGTAAACGCAGGACTAAATCCTTGGGCTCGAGTACCGACCAGCCACCATAGGCAATGGCGCGGGTAAAGTCAAAGCCAGTGACGTTTTTAACCACGCGACCACCAATGGAAATGTCTTGGCCTTTGTAAGAAATGTTCATGCCCAAGATATTGTCAGCCCAAGAACCGTAAATCATGGAATAGCTCGATATGGGACTGAGTTTGAGCATCTCTAAAAGGCTAGCATCATCATCCCAAGCTAAGGGGAAGTAGAGCTGATCTGCCTCAATACTTGATTTGAGCTCAGAGAGTTTAATATGGGCAGGAACACAAATAGACATGTCATCTGGATCATAAAAGTGCTTGAGTCGCGTCATTTTAGGCTTTCCTTTCGTGTTTGTGGGGAGCGCAACAACCGACAAAGGATCTTTGTGGAATGATTTTTCCCGGGTTCATTTGGTCGTTGATATTGAGAGCACGGAGTAAGCTCATTTGAAAATCAATTTCTTCGGCAGAAAAAATTTGATCCAAGTAACAGCTCTTATCGTTGCCTAAGCCGTGTTCGCCAGATAGGGTACCCCCTAGCTCAATAACTTTGGCGATAAGTTTATTGGATAAAGTTTTAATATTTTTCATTTCTTCAGGAACGCGATCGTCAAAGAGAAAATTGGGGTGAAGGTTACCGTCACCTGCATGGAATACGTTGAGTACAGGTATGTCTAATTCATCACCCAAATCATAAATATATTGCAAGACTTCTTGTAAGTGAGCGCGAGGAATAACCGCATCCTGAATCATCAGGCCGGGACTTAATTGACCCATGAGGCCACCAGCAACTTTGCGAGCCTTCCACAATTTGAGGCGTTTTTCATCATCATCTTCGGCACTGACTTTTATTGCGTTGTAGCTCTGGAGGATTTGCTTAACTTGCTCAACACGACAATCTACTAGGGGCGCCGGGCCGTCGATTTCGGTAAGGATTACCCAGGACTTTTTATCGATGCCAACGGCCATGTTTGAGTTCTCTACTAATTGCACTACAGCATTGTCAATGAACTCAATAGCCACCGGTGGGGTGGGCATATGCACTAGTTCATTAATGACTTTAGTACAAGATTGTAAGTCTTTGTATTCGGCGAGGAAAGTCCATACTTTCTCTGGGATAGGTTTGAGTTTAAGCCAAATTTTGGTGATGATGCCTAAGGTGCCTTCGGAACCTACCATGAGGCTATTCCAGTGGAAAGTTCCCGCTGAGCCGCCTTGGGCACTAGGACCTCCGAAGCGTACTAATTGACCATCTTGCTGGATGACTTCCATGCCTAAAACGTAGTTGGCAGTCACGCCATAGCGGAAGCAACGAATGCCACCGGCATTTTCAGCCACATTGCCTCCAAGAGTGGAGGCAAAACCACTGGAGGGATCTGGTGGGTAGAATAGTCCATACTCTTTTAGATATGTGTTGAGTCGGTTGAGGACCAAGCCAGGCTCAACCACGCAGTACATATCATCTGGCTTGATCTCTAAAACTTTATTTAAGCGTGAGAGATGAATAATGAGCCCACCTTCGAGGGCGACAGGACCACCAGATAATGAGGTGCCAGCACCTCTAACAGTGTAAGGGAAACCGCAGTTTTTTGCTACTTTTAAGATGGAAGCAATTTCGTCAGCATGACTAACAATGATGACGCAGTCGGGAAGGTAGCGGTGAAATCCTAAGCCATCGTTTTCGTAAACGGTCAGCTCGGCTTGATCGGTCAAAACTTGGGCTTTGGGGCAGGCTTGCTTGAGCTGCTCAGTCCAAGTCTCTTGCCATTGAATTTTTTCTGTGTGTGTATCCATAGCATTTCTTGTTTATATTTTGTAACTAAAAATACTATTAAGTTATAATAGGGTATTATCAAATTGCATTTTATCTAAAAAAATGCAAAACAATGCATTTTTATATATTTTATTCAAAAATTAGTTCTGTGATTGTTTGGTAAAGTGCGCTTTTATCTCTAATTTTTAGGAGCGAAAGAAAGGCGAATTTAATGAGTAAAGATTTAAGTGTTTATATAAAGCGAGTTTATAATTCCTGGCTTGATCTATTAAAAGATAAGGATGGAAGCGCTTTGTTGACCGATGGTGACTTATCGAAAAAACTTGATGTGAGTCGTTTTACTGTACAACGGGCCAAATCTCTTCTAGAGGAAAATGGTACATTGATCATTAAGGGCCACAAAAAATCTTTTGGTCGAGCTGTTATTCGTGATGATTACTTTGAGATATCTGAGAGTTCGGAGAAGAGGTCGACGCAGATTGTGAAAGAGATTCTTATGGACTTGGGCTCAGGCCATTACCAAGCGGACCAAGCTTTAAGCGAAACCGACTTAGCTAAAAAATACGATTGTCATTTAGCTCTCATTCGAGAAGTGCTGTTGTCTATTCAATCTTATGGCTTGGTTCTTAAGAAGGGCCGTAGTCAGTGGCGCGTTGTTCCTATTAATGTTGAGAGTACTAGGGAAGTAGTGGACTTGCGCGAGGCTATTGAGCTCTTTGCTTTGAGACAGATGCTGGAGCGTGATCCCGATGACCCTGTTAGAGAAGGTTTTGAAGCTCTTTATGATTTGCATGAGGAGATGTTGAAGAATCAGGAAAATTATGGAATTGAGCAGTTTATGGAGTTAGATAATAAGTTCCATCATGGTTTGACCGAAGCTTGTTCTAATCGTTTTTTTGATCGTTATAAGTTGTTGATTAGTTTCTTTATCTACAATACTTTACGTGTTCGTGAGCAAGATGAGGGGAGTTTTTCTGGTCTCATTCATCATTTAAACGTACTGCGTTATTGCAAAGAAAATAAAAAGAGCCAAGCCCTAAAAGAAATGCAAAAGCATATTCACCTATCGGGCTCAGTCCTTGCGGAAATCGCAAGCCTTAAACAAGCTTAGGTTATAAAAGGTTAATTTATCTTTTTCCGGCTCTTGAAGTCTCACGTTATCTGTACTATACTTATGTAGTTTAATGAAATATAGCAGAGATGATCATGATTAAGAATGAATACAATTTGAGTAAAGCAATTGCTGGTGAAATTCGTTCATGGATTATTGAGGGGAACTTAAAGCCCCAGGATAAGCTCACACCGAGAGCCGAGTTGGAGCAGCGCTTTTCCACAACTCCTAAGACAATACAGAAATCCTGTGACCAACTTGTGCAGAGCGGCTTTCTTAAAGTTGTGCCGCGCAGAGGAACCTATATTGCTGACTACTTGCCCCACAAATATAACTTTGCAGTTCTCATCAAATCAAAAGCTGATTCACCTGGCTGGACCAATTATTGGTCAGTGATCCAAACGGTCTGTGGCGAAATCAGCAAAAATAGTCGCTTTAATTTTGAAGTTCGAACAGATGTTAATGCAGAGACTCGATCGGAGTCCTACCTCAAGCTTTTAGATGATGTAGAAAGCCAGCGTTTAGCCGGAGTTGTTTTTGCGATGAATCCAGAGGACTTTCTTGGAACAGCTGTCTTGGAGTCACAACAATTGCAAAGGTTTTCTCTCAGTCACAACAATTTAAATATTCCTTCTCTTAGGTTTTCTAGGGGTACATTCTCTAGCAAGGCCTTGACTAAACTCAAGTCTTCACAGGCTAAAAAGGTAGCAGCCCTAATGCCCATGGGATTTAATGATGAACAAAAAGATGCTGTAATTCTTCAGGCCAAGAGCTTGGGGCTAGAGATGGATGCGTCCATGCTTCAATCTTTGGATATTCATCATTTATCATGGACGAAAAATTTGTTATCACTGATCTTCAAAGCCGAAGAAAAACCGGATTCATTAATTGTCTTTGACGATAACTTTTTACCAGAAGTTGAAGAAGTTTTGGAGCAGTTGGAGCTGATTGGCAAGGTGCAAGTTTTGAGCCACGCCAACTTTCCTTTATTGCAGAAAAGTAAGCATTCGTGCTTGCGTCTTGGTTATGATGTACGGGATATATTTCAACAGATCATCAATCACATCAATAAACAAAGGCTCGGAGAAGAGGTGGAAAGCAAGCTTTTGGTTGAGCCCAAATTTGAAGAAGAATTATGCGCCATAGAGCATTCAAAAAATTTATTAAAAGTAAGCCAGCTTGTAGCCATAAGCTAAGGAGAAAAAAAATGAGAAAAAAGCAAGTTTCACTTATAGAGATTTTAGTGGTCGTCGCCATTATTGGCATTTTAGCATCATTGCTTCTGCCAGCTCTGGGGAAAGCTCGAGAGACATCTCGTAAAGCTGTTTGTAAGAATAATTTAAAGCAATTGAGTACCGCCACCATTGCCTATGAAATGGATTTTGAGTCACTACCAGCTTTGGGAAGCCAGAGTGGTTCTTGGTATGGTGCTCATACAGCAGATGCCATGTTAATGCTCTATGAAGATTACCTTGGTGGAGGTCAGCAAGGTGAGTCTAGTGTTAAAGAGGCAGTGAAATTTAACCCACCGGGTTTTTATATTTGCCCTAGTAATCCCAAGGACAGTTATTGGTCAGGGAGATATGGTTCCTATGGTTTATTTGCGGGTTCATCAAATGATATAAAAATGAGTATGGCAGATGCGCAAAGAGGATTTTCTAGCATGGCAAATGCAAGTGTTAATGGACCATGGGGGTCCAGTCCCGCCATGTGGGCGGATATGGCCTTCACCGGTACAACGCCCTACGGAACAACAGCAGATACCAATCATGAAAAAGGGTCCATCCCAGACGGTTCAAATGTGAGTCATTTAGATGGTTCGGTATCTTGGTATCGCTACTACGGAGGGAATATTCCCACAGAAAATAGTTTAGCTAAAAGTCCTCTTAATGGCTCAGTTTTACAACCCATATCCAGCTTTTTTCTCAAGAATAATGGATCAGGAAATGTTGAAACATCTGGTCGCCCAGGAGGCTGGTTGGTCACCGGAAAAAATGTTTTTGATTACGGAAATTTATAATAAATAAAGGAAAAATAATGAAGGCTTATCAATATATAGTCATGATCACCTTGTGTCTTTTTTCGATACAAGTTATGGCAACACCAAGTGAAAATTATGGTTTTAATGCCTTGTCAGCCGGTGGCAAGCTTGAGATCGATGGTAAAAGCGATGATTGGGATCTATCCCAAACCATCTTTATCTGTAACGACGTACATTTATATGCCGAAACCTACGCCATGCGTTTCGGTGCAAAGTATGATGAAAAGTATCTGTATCTTCTCGGCTACTGGTATGACAAGACTCCCATGAATAATCCTGGACAAGTGAGTGCAGATCATGGCTGGTATGGTGATTCTCTACAAATTCGTATCATGACAGGGGAAGGTAAAGAGAGAAAAATTACCCATGTAACAGCTTGGCGTGGTGTTGGGGGCGGTGATATCGTGACCTTTCAATACGGTAATCTTGGTGTAAAAGGAAAAAAGCTTGTAATAAAAAATGCCAAATTAAATGGTGTAAAGCAGGGCTTTACTGTACGTAATGATGGTTCTGGTTATATCCAAGAGCTGGCGATTCCCTGGGAATTGATTACCAAGGACAAACAGGCGCTTGTTAAAGGCGATAAACTCAGACTCGCTGCAGAAGCCAACTTTACTTTAGATAATGGTGGACGCCTTACTATCAAGGGAAACTGGGACCCAAATTCACCCATCGATCGCATATTTACTTATAGAGACCCTCGTCCTTGGGGTTATGTCACTCTAGCTGATAAAGCTGTTTCCAAGCCTTTGGACGTTCGCTTGAGTGACGGCAGAATTTTTCCAACGATTATGAATGGTAAGGAACCAAGTATTGATTGGACGGGGCTAAAGAAGGAAGTGAAGGGTGATGGGTTTAAAAATATTGCAGTAAACGCCCCTGAAGATGGTTACCTATCAACAATCATTAAAGACAAAGACGGAAAGATCGTTCGTCATTTAGCCAATAATCAGAAGGTCAAAAAAGGTAAGAATGTTCTTAACTGGGATGTTTTGTCAACACCAAATTTTGAGACATTAGGCATGCCTATTCAACCGGGTGCATATACTGTTCATAGCTTATGGCACCCAGAGTATGAGATTATGTGGCGTGGTTGGGCAGGTTCCTCTGCACAAACACCATGGGAAAATGGTCCAAAAACAAATTGGGGAGCAGACCACGGTTCTCCAACAGCCATTGCGACTGGTGATAAAGGCGTATTTCTTGGTTGGTTTAAGTCGGAGTCCGGCAGAGCGTTGGTGGCTACGGATTTTGATGGAAAGGTGATGTGGCGCAAAAAGTTCGGCGGCATGAGTTCAGTCAAAGGTTTGGCGACTGCGGGAGATACGCTCTTTGTATTGGGTGGTCCTTCCCGTGGCAAAAGTGCTAATGGTGCATCGGTGTACAAAATAGATCAGGCAACAGGCCTCTACAAAACATGGAAAGGTTCACCGGAAGCTGAGTTGGCAATCAACAAGATGAGTGATGTCGCAGAGCTGCAAGAAGCAACAGCCATTGCAGCTTTTGCGGATCGTTTTTATCTGAGCTTTAGTCAGGCAAATAAAATACGAGCATACGATAGTAAATCGGGTAAACAACTTGCGGAATTTGATGTTCCTAAGCCAGCGCAGATCAGTTGTGACCCACAGGGTAATCTGTACGTTCTAAGTGGTGGCGATTATACCCTTGATCCCAATGGCTATAATGGCATTCATGAACCAAAAGTCGTAGAAAGTCAATCAATTTATAAGCTTGATACAGCAACAAAAAAAGCAACAAGACTTGCCTTTGCTGGGCTTAAAAATGCTTGCGGTATTTATGTGGATAAAGCAGGTGAAGTATACATTGGCATACGCGAACCAGCCAACCAGGTCTATGTCTACAATGCTAAGGGAAAACTCCTCAAGAAAATTGGTAAAGCAGGTGGACGTCCTCTAACTGGGCCATGGGATCAAAATGGAATGCGCTTTGTATCTGGCGTTGCTGTTGATAAAAATAATCAGCTTTGGGTTTGTGAAGCGGACAATCACCCTCTACGTTTTAGTCGCTGGGATGTCAAGACAGGTGCATTTTCTAAAGAATTCTTTGGTGCGGCCAATTACGGAGCTATTGGTGCAGCCATTAACCCGGTCGATCCTAATAAGATGATGGGTAATAGCGCGGAATGGGAGCTTGACCCTAAAACACAGACCTTTAAATGCCTCGGGGTGATTACTCGTAAAAACACCGATAACTCGGTTGCATTTAAAGCATCCAATGGTCGCGTCTACTTTATTTCAGCAACAGAATGGCGTGCCGGTGATGTGGATATTTTTGAACGCATTAGCAATGGTGACTTTGTTAAACGAGCTAGCTTTACTTACGAAGGGAAAAGACGCTTTGGGAAAAAGAAGAAATTAGACGATTCGATACCTAAAAAGACCCACTACTGGGCGGACCAAAACGGTGATGGTGAAAAGCAGGACAATGAAGTAACGACGGTTGATGAAATCTTACACTTTAACCCTTGGAACCTTCACGTGTGGAGTGATTTTACTTTCTATTCAGCTGAAAAAGCTTTTCCTGTCAAAGGCTTTACAAAGTGCAATGCGCCAATCTTTGAAATTAACAATCCTGAGATCATGCCGGTTGCAGGTGTGGGATCAATCAATAGCGATGTGATGCTGTCCTACAGCCGTAAGGACTGGGGTAAATATAATTCCTGGTATACGGCTTATGACCGAAAAACCGGCGAAGAACTTTGGAAATATCCAAATACCTTTGTTGGGGTTCAAGGTTCTCATAAGGGGCCAGCATTTCCACAGACTGGTTTGATTCGTGGTTCTTATGGGCCGCTAAGCAGCGTTAAACTTCCAGAGCCCATTGATAATGCCTGGGTCTTTACCACTAATGTTGGTGAATGGCATGTACTCACCGAAGAAGGATTTTATCTGACTCACCTCTTTAATGGCGATTACTTGAATTGGAAATGGCCTGAAAAACCTGAGTATGGAGCGAGTATGAATGGTGCCCCATCAGGTGGAGGTGGAGAAGACTTTGGTGGCTATGTACAAGTTACCGAGGATGGCAAAGTGTATGCACAAAGTGGTCATACGGCTTTTTGGTCCCTTGAACTGAAAGGGTTTGACAAGACAAAGCGCTTAGCTGTTACAAGCGTTAAGGTGACGACTGAAGACTTCCAAAAGGCGGCGGATCTAACCATGAAAATGGCAAAGGAAAAGGATGAACCCTCCATTTACAAAATCAAGAAGCACACGCCAGATGCTTATTTCGCCAACTTAAATGCCGACTTTAAAGGTCAAGAACAAATTAAATTCAAGAAAACGACTCATACCCACGTGAGAGTTGTGGCATCGTACGATGACAAGAACCTTTATGTGGGCTGGCAAGTCAAAGATAAGACACCATGGATTAACGGTGCAGAAGAAGCGCAATACATGTATGGCCGTGGCGATACCGTGGACTTACAAATTCAAGCGGCTGATTACAAAGGGAAGAAGGCATACCAACGTCTATCTATCGGTAATCTAAAAGGCAAAGATATGGCAGTGCTTTACCGTGAAAAATCTGCAGAGAAAAAGCCTATGTCCTTCAGTTCCGGTGTGATTACCGACTTCCCTGTTGACTATGTTGCTGTTGAACCATCAGTAAAAGTTCAAAGTACGATTCGTGGTGAAAACTATTGGGTACAAGCCTCCATTCCATGGTCAGTTCTGGGAATCAAACCAAAAGCTGGAGACAAGTTAGCAGTTGACTTTGGTGTGACTTATGGTGATGCCAAAGGAACAGATACAGTACTTCGCAACTACTGGAGTAATAAAAGCACAGGACTGGTAAACGATGAAGTATTTGAATTAAAACTGGATCCTAAGAACTGGGGTGAATTAAATGTTCAATAAAAAAATCATATTAGCAACTTCATTAAGTTTGGTGTTTTGGGGATGTCAGAGTCCTGATACAAAAATTCAAAGCGAGGTTTCTGAATCACCTTCAGTGGAAATGCCGCGCAAGGATAGCAATCAGGCGCCCATAGCTATTCCCTTAGTTCTTGAAAAAGACAGCCATGTAACCATGGTGATTGAAAATCAAGAGGGGACACGTGTACGCAACATACTCAAAGATCAGTTTTTTAAAGCGGGTTCTCACTGGGTGTATTGGGATGGCATGGATGACCATGGACGTGCCAATATTGGTCCCCATGGGAACTATACCCAAACGGGTCGGCTAGTTGATCCAGGACAATACACGGTTCGCACCTTGATTCATGATAAAATTGATATTACCTATGAATTTACACCTTACAGCCCTACGAACCCGAGTTGGCGAAATGCCGATGCCTCGGGCCAATGGTTGGCGGATCATACGCCACCAAGTTCTGTTCTCTACCTGCCATCGAGTGAGCAAATGCTGATTGGCAGTTCATTAGCAGAAGGTGCTCATGGTCTCGTTTGGACAGATATTGAAGGTGAAAAGATCCGTGGGGTTCAAGGCATTGGCGGTGGTTGGGCCGGCGCAGTGCGTTTAACGCTGGATAAAGCCGGGCAGGACAAGGATGTTTTAGCCTACGGCTTAGGTGCGTCAAGGCACGGCGAAGTGTCCATTGTTGCCATTGGTGAAGAGGCAAACAAAACTTTATTTAACCGCAAAGAGAAGATTAAGCATCAAAAAAGTCATTACATCGTTGATTACCCCGTTGCGGGCTTAGCAGTTTATAAAAAACTAGCGGTGATTTCTTACTCATTGCGTAAAGAACTGGCCTTTTTTGATCTATCGAGCGGCAAACAGCTGAGTCAGCCAAACTTTGTCCATGCTCTAGAAGATCCCCGTGGCTTAGCTTTTGACGCCAAGGGCAATTTATTTGTTTTACATGCCAAGCAATTGACTCAGTTCAAAATCGATGGTAAAAAACTTGTTCAGGTAAAAGTAGTCAATACAAAAGATTTATCGGATCCACAAGAATTGATCATTGATGGGAATGGCGACTTTTATATTTCGGATCACGGCGATGCGCACCAAGTAAAAGTATTCAATACCCAAGGAAAGTTACTTCGTACAATTGGTACTGCAGGCAAACCGAGTGTGGGCAAATACGACGAAACAAAAATGCATTATCCCATGGGCTTGACCCTTACATCTTCTGGTGAACTTTGGGTTGCTGAAGAAGATTACCAACCCAAGCGCGTGAGCATCTGGTCAAAAGAAGGCACGTTTAAAAAGGCTTTCTACGGTTCTACCGAATATGGTGGTGGTGGAAAAATTGATCCTTTAGATAAGACGCGCTTCTACTACTTCGGAATGGAGTTTGAGCTCGATTGGGAAAAGGGCACAGATAAAATTACAAATATTTTCTATCGTCGAGATAAGCCAAACAATATCCCATTCTCAAGCTACAAAGGGGATTTAGCGGGTAATCCCGAAACTCCTATTTATATCAATGGTCGTCAGTATATGACCAATACCTACACAGGGCACCCGGTTAGAGGCGGAGTTACAGCGACAATTTGGTTGGTGGAAGATGGTATTGCTAAACCTGTTGCAGCACTTGGCCAGGCAAATTTTGAGTCTTTCCTTAAAACTGAGGCTTATAAGGATAAAATCCCTGCGGAACACGACATTACAGTGCCTGCAAATCAGCAATGGCGTAGTGACCGAACACAGCCTTATGAAAATGCGGTGATTTATGCGTGGTCAGATTTGAATGATGACCAGAAGATTCAAGTCGAAGAAGTACAGCTAAGAGCCGGCAAAGTAGGCGGTTTGAACCAAGATGAACAGCTTAACTTTTATACGGCTGATGCTCTAAAAATAGCTGTTTCTAAAATAGATAAGAAAGGTGTTCCACACTATGATTTGGAGGGTGCTCAGCGCATTAGTTCTCTCGGTGTTCCCATCCCCTATACCGTACTCATTCCAGCTAGCAATGGTGACATCGCATTTTGTGGCTTCGTTGAGTTAGAGCCCAACGGCAAAGCCTATGGCTCCGTCAGTGGCATCACAGCTGATGGTCGCCGTTGGTATTACCCAAATCAATGGACTGGTTTACATGCTTCTCAGAGTTATCCGATTAATCGTGAACCTAAGCCGGGTGACATCATTGGTACAACAAAAGTCATTGGAACCACCTTCAAGGTTAGTCAGGATAAAGAAGAACTTTGGGCCTTAAATGCCAATTCAGGTCAAATCTATCTTTTCACAACGGATGGTTTGTTTGTGACGGCACTATTTAAACACGGTTATTTTGCCAAAGCCAATCCCCTAAAAGCAGAGCGTGGCATCGCTATGGATGATTACACCAGCGATGGTGAGGGATTTTGGCAAACCATTACCAAGACGGCAGATGGGAATGTCTACGTTCAAGCAATGAATCATACGAGTTCGATTAATCGTGTCAATGGCTTGAATAGCTTGCAACGTTTACCTTTACAGACAATTAATGTAAGTAAAACACAATTAGATGACTGTTTGGCTTGGTTCTCCAAGGCAGAAGCCCAACGACAGGCCGCTTTGGGTAAAAAATCTGCGAAAGTGGCGATTCGTCAAGATGAGATTGCTTTGGATGGCAACTTAGATGATTGGGCTGGAGCCGATTGGCTGGCGATTGATGATCGTACTTGGGGTGCCATGCGTCTATCAGAGGACAAGTTATACCTCGCGTATAAAACCCTTCACAAAAACTTAGTGAAAAACTCGGGTTCAGATCCCTGGCAAGGCATGTTCAAGACTGGCGGAGCTTTAGATCTGATGATATCGACTTCAGGAAATGACAAGCGTCATCCTAAATCAGGGGATCAACGTCTTTTAATGAGTGAGGTCAATGGCAAGCTCAGAGCCATTCACTACGAGCAGAAATCAAAACACCAAGGTCATGCGAGTGAAATTGCGTCACCGAATCGCACCGTGAAATTTGATTACATTGCCGATGTGAGTGAGCAAGTTCAATGGGCACAAGGGAAAACCAAGGTCGCTCATCACGATACCAATGTGGTCTTTGGGACCAAAGTTCAGTTACGCAATGGTGATGCCTATGAAGTGGCAGTTCCTCTGAAGCTTATTGGCTTGAATCCACAGGGACAGAAAATCACGGGTGATATTGGTGTGCTCTTAGGTAATGGCAATACCACAACACGTCGCCTTTATTGGAGTAATAAAAATACCGTGATGCTCTTTGATGCGCCGGAAGAATCTCTTTTAAAGCCAGCCTTATGGGGCGAGCTTAAGCTCAAAGTAGAAAAGAAATTGAGTTTTGAAGAGCTACTCCAAGAACGAGGCGATGCGGTAGACCTATACACTGGCCTTGCGGGTGAGTTAGATATAAAGAATAATCAAGCGCAAATTCTATGGTCGGGTCAAGGGACCTTGAGAGATAATAAGATAGGTCGTTTGGGCTTTGTGATCTTCCGCCCTTACGCCAAGGACTGGTTTAGCGATGATGTTCCACTAGTGAAACTCAGTGACAAGATTGGCTTTAAGCATCATAAAATTGGACGTTTTAATGATGGTCTTTATGCTGGATCAAAAGTCAGAAAGATCAGCATGAATTTAGATGGTAAATCTCTTGCAGGTCCTAAGAAAATTCTCGGTGGGGCCTTATGGCCTCGACAAAAGAAAGCCCAAGTGGCTCACTGGGATTTTGAGGCGAAAGATGACAAGCTCCACCAAATGACTATCATCATTGATCAAGCCAGTCAACAAAGCTTTAGCTTAACAAATGCCAAGGGTGAAGAACGTCAATTGATTCAACTCAAAGGTGATGAAGGCCTCTGTGTGATTCAGTTTAACTTTTCGGGGAAAGTACGTTTGAACTTAAAGCAAGCCCCATACACAGATCAAGAGATTGCTGAGAAAAAGAGAAAGCCAGCAGCAATCACCGCCATCTTTGTGGATTAAATAATCGCTGTCTGAGACAGCTTATTGTTAAGATTTAAGGAAAAAATATTTCTATGAAAGAAAAACGTTCAAATATAATCTGGTTTATAGCCGATCAGATGCGAGGGCAGGCAATGGGTGTTAACGGCGATCCAAATATCTTTACACCTAACCTCGACAACATGTCAATTTGTGGAACGAACTTTCCTAATGCGATATCTGGATATCCTTTGTGTTGCCCATTTCGAGCGAGCATGCTAACAGGCAAATATGCAAACAATCATTCAGTTCAGATCCATGAGGATAGACTTGATCCATCTACTACTACAATAACTGACGTGTTTAATGATAATCAGTACGATACAATTTATCTTGGGAAGTGGCATTTAGCAGGAATTAAAGAAGAGAAAGGTCGTTCAGCACTTAAGACAGTGCCTGTAATTGATCGGGGTCGATTTGATACATGGATCGGCTACGATAATAATAATAGTCAATGGGACTGTTGGGTGCACGGGCATGAAGATGGCAAAGAGATTGATCACTATCGATTACCTGGCTATGAAACAGATTGTCTGACTGATATGGCGATTGAACGAATTTCAAAATATAAGGATTCTAGCAATCCATTCTTTATGATTGTGTCTGTGCAACCTCCACATTTACCAACTTTAGCTCCTCCAGAGCATCGTCGTTATCAAGCACAACAACTTGAGCTTCGTCCAAATATTCCAAGCGATACAGAACAGGAAGCGCGTTTCCAGTCTTCAGGATATTATGCTCAGATTGAAAATGTCGATGCCAATGTTGGACGAATTGTTGACTACCTAAGAGAGAATGAGATGATTGAAGATACACACATCGTCTTCTTTAGTGATCACGGTGATCAGATGGGAAGTCAGGGCCGATTCGGTAAATGCGTGCCATATGAGGAGTCACTTCGTATACCATTTATTATAGGTGGTGGTAAGCCAATGGCCTATGATGGACGTCGATGTGGGAATACTCCTGGCCTTGTGAATCATGTTGATATCGCTCCCACAAGTTTAGGGCTTTGTGGGGTCGACATCCCCGATTGGATGGAAGGTTTTGATTACTCCCATAGGCGCACAGGAGTGAACTTAGAAAAACGGGTGTACGAAGAGCCGGACAGTGCTTATTCACAATTAATTGGGGATAGAGAGTCTGCTTACGCTTGGCGCTGTGTGGTTACTCGGGATGGGTGGAAATATGCGTGCATAAGAGGTGGCGAGTGGTTGCTGTTTAATCTTAATGATGACCCCTATGAGCAAAATAATTTAGCTTTTAATACTGCGTTTCATGAGAAACGAAGTGAATTAAATAATTTAATTAGAACTTGGGCTCAAAAAATTAATGATGACTTTGAATTTCCTAAAGTTTAGTTCTTATGTTTAAAATTAGGTGAAAAAATGAGAGCTATTTCAATTGTTATTTTGTCAGTTGTCGGATTAGCCATGCCTGTTGCTGCACAGGATTGTTCCTTTTCTGCTTTTGATAAAGCCGCAAAAAAAGGGGAGCGACTGACGGTTGCTTTCTTTGGAGCATCTCTAACGTGGGGAGCCTGTGCCAGCGACCAATCTCGCACTTCATACAGGGCGAGAATAGCGGAAAAGCTGCAAGAGAAATATCCAGAAGCGCACTTTACCTTCATTGATGGTGCTATTGGTGGTACGCGTTCAAACCTCGGTGTCTTTCGTTTGCAACGCGATTGTTTGAAATATAAGCCTGATCTTGTCTTTTTGGACTTCTCGGCGAACGATAATATTTACAGTGATGACCCTGAGACGCTTGCGGCATACGAATCATTGGTGCGCAGGATTATAACTGAGGGTAAGGCTGCCCTTGTACAGGTTATCTTTCCTTTCCCATGGGATTATAACCCCGGGCGTACTCTCGAGAAGATGAGAGGGCGAACGGCTCACCTTAAAATAGCCGAGGCTTATCACGTACCAGTCGGAGATGCGGTCCTTCACATCAAAAAGTTGGTTGACACAGATAGAAATACTATTGATAAAATTTGGGAATATTATACTGATCTTAGTAATGGTCATCCGGGCGATTACGGCTATCAAGTTTTTGCTGACGTAGCTTGGCAAGCATTCCAAAAAGGTATCAGCGAAAACATGACTTGCACCCCACCGGCAAAGATGCTGAATAAAGACATTTATATGACTTGGTCGCGCAATCGCCTCTCGCAACTCAGAGCGCTTCCAAAAGGTTGGAAAGTCACGTACCCATCCATTACTTCTGCCTGGTATGATGCTTATATGCCACGCTGGCTCGATGATGTTGTCTCGGCAAAAAATATGGATGTAAAGAAAGACAAGAAGACCAAAGAAACAATCACAAACAAATTATTGGTTGAGCCTTTAATCGTAAAATTCAAAGCTGAAAGTGTTTTGATTTTTGGAGAAGAAACCATAAAATCTGGAAAATATGAGGCTTTTGTTGATGGTAAACCTTGCACATGGAGTCGTAAGAAAAAAACGATATTTGATGCCTCCTCAAAACGTTTCGGAGGCAACTGTCAGCATTATCAATTATTAATGACTGATCTTGATCCCAATACGATTCATACTTTGGAAATAAGACCAATTTTGAGCAAGGATGAAGCACAGGAACTGCGCATTGAAAGTATCTGTCTTGCCGGTGGTGAGGCAGGGGTCCTTGAAAGATGAACGATTTTAAAAAATTACAGCCATCTTTCACTTCAGAGAAAATTTAATTATAAAAAAAAGGAAACAAAAATGAAACTAAAATACCTATCAACATTACTCATCCTCAGTCAAGGTCTATTTGCGCAAGTCGCAAGCAATGTCAGCCTTTACTCCAACATCAAAGGTGATTTGGCTATAAGTTCCCAGGCTTTTAATCAAGGACAAGCTGCTTGTAGTATTGATTTAGCTGGTCAAGGCAAGTTGCAAGCGAATCAGGTAGGCTCAAAGGGCTATGTTATTTTTCGCTATCAGGCAAAAGGCTGGTGGGATGCTAACGAACCTTATTTTTATGTGAGCTTACCTTTTGAGTTCATTAAAGTTATTAATGAAAAGACGGTTCGTAAGGATCGCTTGCACGACAGCCTTAAGAAGCGTGAATTGAATCTAATTGTTGATGGCCAAGAGGCTGGTTCACCAAATCAAGCAGGGAACTTATGGAAAGCAAACAAAGAGATCGCGGCTTATTGGGACTTTAAAGTGACAAACGAAATGCCGAACTTAATTACCGTTGTAACAGCTAAAGCGGGTGTAGGTGAATTAGCTATTGCCCCTCTTGATGATCCAACTAACAAACAAATCATCACTAGCATTAAAGCCGAGCAGGGTGCCTGTATTATTCAATTTAATGCCAAGGGGAACTTCCGCCTATACCTGCAACAAAAAGCTTACGCTGATAAAGAAGAAGAAAAAACGCGCCCAGCGGCCAATATCTCGGTCATTTTCTTAGATGAAAAAGCTCAAAATAAAGAAATAAACACAATTTCAATTTAAAGGTCAATTACTCAGGTAAGAATAATGAAACTTAACAATACTTCCCTCAGTCACATACGTGGCTTTAACTACCAACCTTCCTTTGCAGGTCACGGTATTCCCCGTTGGTTGGATCGCTTTAATCCTGCAACAATTGAAGAGGAACTGCGCCGGGGGATTAACTATTTCCCTTGGTACAACACAACACGTATTTGGTTGTCGCTTGATGCATGGTGGGATAACCGTGAACTGTTTTTAAAGAACCTACAAAAAGAAGTCGAGATCAATCGTAAGCTCGGCCTAAAGGTCATGCCTGTTTTGTTTAATGGAGTTCCAGGTATTCCCGTTTTTGGATTTTTTACTTCAACCGATGCCGATCGCATCTTAAAGTGCAAACATCCCGATGAGGGTGGTCACAACTTACGTGTGCTTTATTTGGATTTCGTCAAGGATATTGCTGAATTGTATGCAAAGGATGATATTATTGCTGCATGGGATTTATGTAATGAACCAGGGCTGGAATACAAAGAAGAAGGCGATTTTGTTCGTGAAGCGATCTTCCTGCTACTTGAAAAATCAGCTGAAGAACTGCGTACACATGGTGTTCAGGCGCCTATTGGAGTCGGAAATTTTGGTCCCGTGCGTGATGACGAGCGAGTGGTGCACTTTGTGGATTGTATTTTAACACACCGTTATTACGTGCCTCACTGCATGACGCTTGAAAAATTTCGTGAGAATGTAAAGCAAACCGTTGATTTTTGTAATAAGCACAATTTACCCTGGTGTGTAAATGAATGCTCATGGGGTGCTTGGGATGATGAGAAGCGCGCAGAGAATATCCCTGGACTAAGTGTCTTTCTCGAGATTGGTGCCGGCATGGTTCCTTATATTCTTTGCGAGAGTCCAGCGATGGATGCCCACGGCGAAGAAGTTGGTTTAGTCTATGGCTGGGGCGCTCCAGAAGATCTTTGCTTTATCCGCAAAAATGGTCAGCTTCGCAAAGGTCATGAAGCCATCAACGATGTGGTGGCTCAGTACCCAATAGAAAATAATCCTTTTGACACACAAGCGGATGCCAATGCGCCCTATGATAGCTTTCGACCGGGAAAAGTCTGGAATGATGTAGATGGTAAACCAATTCAGGCCCACGGTGGTGGTATTATCAAAATTGACGATACCTACTACTGGTATGGCGAAAATAAAGATGCCGAAACAACGGTCAATTCCTTGGGGACAGCTCGTACTCCGCTAATTGGTGTATCCTGTTATTCCTCCAAAGACCTCTACAATTGGAAGTATGAAGGCTTGGCTCTTGAAGCTGTTAATGAAGAAGGCCATGAATTGCATCCACGCAATGTCTTGGAGCGTCCAAAAGTACTTTATAATGATGCGACAGGCAAGTATGTCATGTGGTTCCACTTGGATGCCGAAGATTACTCCTGGGCAAAGGGTGGGGTGGCCATTGCCGATTCACCAACAGGTCCTTTTGAATACCTAGGCAGTATGCAACCCAATGACAGCATGTTGCGTGATATGACCCTCTTTAAAGATGATGATGGTAAGGGGTATTTAATTTATACTTCTGAGAATAACTCAACAATACATATTTCCTTGCTGGATGAAAGCTTTACCAAGCCAGTAGGGGAACCGCACCGTATCTTAATCAATATGGTTCGCGAAGCACCCGCAATCATTAAGAAAAATGGCTATTATTATCTCTTCACTTCCGCCTGTACGGGCTGGAATGATAACCGTGCATGGTTGACTACAGCAGAAGACATCATGGGCGATTGGTTTACTCTACGTGGTGGTGAATGCCTTAAGGGTGACCCCGAGCACCAAGCGACGACTTTTGAGTCACAAAGCTCCTTTGCTCTTGTGGTTCAGGAAGACGGCAAAGAAGATCAGGTAATCTTTATGGCGGACCGCTGGAATCAGGATGATTTGGGTGATTCTCGTTACGTCTGGCTACCCGTCGAATTCGATAAAAAAAATAATCGTTTTGCCCATGTGGTTTACCACGATGAATGGAAATTAAATAAGTAGGTTGAATCATGTCTAAACCAAATGTTTTATGGCTGATGAGTGATCAGCACAATGCTAATTGCACCGGTTATGCAGGTAACCCAAATGTGAAAACTCCCAATCTAGACGATTTGGCTAATGAGGGAGTAGAATTTGAACAGGGCTTTTGTAACAATCCCATTTGCAGTCCTTCTCGCCTGAGTTTTATCACTGGCTTATACACCAATAATCACGGCTATTTGGGCAATAGAAATAACGATGTTACGACTCCTAATCCTAATACTCTATCAAGCCTCTTTCGCCGTTTTGGTTACCAAACGGGACTCGTTGGCAAGAGTCACATGATTACGGGCTGGGACAAAGAGGGCTTTGAATACATTCGTTACACGGATATGTGTGATGCAGATGATAATGATCCCCATACTTGTCACTACTTCGATTACCTCGCTCAGCGTGGCCTAGCAGATCACTACGAAGAGGGTTCTCCAAAAGAAGGTCAACAGACACTCGATGGTTCACAGCCAGCTTCTTTGCCTTATAAGCATTCAATTGAGCATTACACGGGCAATAAGAGTTTGGAGTTTTTGGAAAATCGCGATCAGGATCGTCCCTTCTTTTTAAAGATGAGTTTTCAGCGTCCCCATGACCCTATTACGCCGGCTCCAGAAGATTTCGATATGTACAATCCAGAAGATATCGTTTTGCCAGAGAGTATCAGCGATTTATTTGAGAATAAGTTTGTTGGTAAACCGCAATTCATGCAAGATTATGTGGCGAATCCTGGCGACTACCCCATGTGTGTAGCGGATGAAGCCAAACTCAAACGGGCCCTGGCCAGTTATTATGCATTGATCACTAAGATTGATGAAGAAATTGGTCGCGTCATTGATCACCTCAAAGAAACGGGAGAGTACGATAACACCATCATTTTTTATACAGCCGATCACGGTGATTTTGCGGGTGAGCATGGACTCTTTTTAAAGAATCTTGGCATCTATGAATCGATTCATCGAATTCCATTTTTACTCAAATGGCCCGGCGGTCCAACAGGTGTAAAAAACAAAGAATTGGTTGAATCAGTTGATTGGTACGCGACACTATGTGATTTGTGCAATATCCAGGCTCCAGACAATGTGGATGGCCGCAGTTTAGTTCCAGTCGCTAAGGGTGAAGCCAAGGGTAGTGATGCGATTATTTGCGAACATCACACTTCTACTGCCATACGTACTAAGCAATACCGACTTGTTTACTATCGTGAGACGGGTGAGGGTGAGCTTTATGATCGCGGCAATGATCCGGATGAATTAAACAACTTGTGGTCCCATGCCGACTACCAAAGCATTCGCATGGATTTGATGCAGCAAGTACTCAATTACCATATGAGTTATCAGCGAAAAACCTATAATGAACTGGATCAAGTTATTAATAAAAAAAGAAAGCATAGTTTCTCGGCACTTTTGCAGAAAGAGAAGGCTTACTACAGCGACCTAATAAAAGTCTATGAAACAAAAAAACCTTGGCCGCCACAGGCTAAATAAAAGAGTTGAATAAGATGAATTTTACTTATAAAGATGGAGCTTTTTCCTTTGTGGATCAAGAGGGTAATGGTTGGAGGAATTTACAATTTGAGCTCAATGGAGTCTTAAGTTCTAAGCTACAAGAATTATCCAATACGTTATCTGATCAAGGTGGCACTGTGCTTTTGTCGGGTTCAGGCTATCAAGAAGAGATTAATTTTACTCTTGATGGCGAGAGCAATAGTCTGGTTTTAAGCCGCAGTATCATCAATACGTCTGAGCAAGTTTTGGAACTGAATTCAATCCGAGATGGCATCTTGGCTAGTGACGCAGAATTATGTTACACAAGAGAGATGAAATTGATTGATTATTATCGAGTGCGTTACTTCCATTCATCCAACATCAAAACGGAAAAATATCCCCGCTTTCGTGTGGAGCATCCCTATATCAAGTGTATTCCTTATGATGCGGTACACATCAATAGTGACGAAGCGAACCACTTTCCGGTTTTTGCCGTAGAGTTTGATCGTGAGCATTCAGTTGTTTTAGTCCAAGGAGATTTAAATCAAGTTAAGTTTGAGCGTTCGTGGAACTTGGGGCTAGAAGGTGAGTCTGATAGCAAGTTTATCAAAACTTATGAGGGTTTACAAAAGTACACACTGAGCGATGCCTTTAGTTTAGCCGCAGGTGAGAGAGTTGAAGTCTCTCGAGTCTTTTATCAATTAAAGTACGATACTCACCCCCAATATGCCTTCGATGATTATGTGGCAAAGCTTAACCAGCACCATAACTTTCAAGGCAAGAATTCAAAGATGTTGCGCGAAGGCGTGTTTTGTACTTGGAATTATGGAACCTTTGGCAATATCACAGAAGATTTGATTCTAAATCGAGCCAAGGCCATGGCTGAAAACATGCCTAATTGTACTCATTTCTTGATCGATGATGGCTACCAAGCATTACGCAATTCCTATAATAATCCCAATGCTGGTATCGATTCATTTTATCCTGTACCAGTTGAGGGTTACGATAAAGAAAAGTTCCCCAATGGTATGAAAATCGTGGCCGATGGCATTCGTGACTTAGGTCTAAAACCCTGTATTTGGTTATCGCCAAAAGTTTACTTGTCCTCACCCTTAGCTAAGGAAAAACCTGAGTGGTTACAGAAAGATAAAGATGGTTCAGTTCGAATTATTGGTCAATCGAGTTTTCTTGATTTATCCCATCCCGAAGCCAGAGAGTTCTATTTAAAAGTTCTTGATGCACTCTTTGTTCAGTGGGGCTTTGAGGGTGTGAAATACGATTTTATGACTCAGTGGTTCTTGAAAGAAGATAGTCGATTTGGCCATAAAAGTGGTATAGAATGGCGTGATTTTGCCTTTAGCGAAATCCGCAAACGCATTGGCGATGAAGGCTTTTTTATGACCTGTATTGCCTTTAGTGCAGGCAACCCTTTTCCCGGTCTAAATGCCGATTCCTATCGTTGTGGTTTCGATATCCACGATGGAACCTGGAGCGAGCAGGTTCGAGCTTGCTCGGGCACATTGGCTCAAACCATGATTAAAGGCAAAGATACCTTCCTCCTTAACATGGATAGCCTTGGCTTTGGTGACAACCCAGAAAACGAACAGTTTTTCCGTCTCAATTGGTGCTACATCACCCAGGGAATCTTGGAGTTCGGAGGTAAATTAGAAGAGCATAGCCCAGAGCAGTTTGCTATTTTTAACAAAATCTTAGAAAATGCGGATCGTGGAAATAAAGTACATGTACTCGATGACAAAGCCTTCACGGGAGAGCCCTTGCCAGAGATCTTGCAGGTGCGCTACGAAGATGACGGCCCCATGAAACAAGCTGGCGTGAAGCAACATATTGCCTTCTTTAACTGGTCCAATGAAAGCAAGCTCATCACCCTTTCTTTAGATAAAGCTCAACTTTCTGCTAAGGAGCAATTGTCTGACTTTTGGAGCCATGAGTCCATAACAGTCAATGGTCAGTATTTGTGCGTGGAACTAGCGCCGCGTAGCTCTCAGCTTATTGAGGTAAAATAATGTCTCCACTCATTATGGACATGGTTCACCACAACCCAGGTGAAGCCCTTTTTGAAACACCTTTTAATGAGGCGGATTACATAGCTGAAATTGGCTATAATGCCAAAGCTTATTTTCTCTTCGAGTCCCCCAGTTTAGCAATTGATTGGCGCAGTGTGGACGTGGATGTATTTCCAGAGGGTTCTGAGTCAGAAAAGTGGCTAAAGCAAAAGCGTGAGAGCATTCTTGCGCAACACGCAAAATGTCGTGCTGCGGGCTTGGCTATCTATGCTCAAGCGGACATGGTGCTCCTCCCCAAAAGTCTTATTCAAGCTTATGGTATTGAAAAAGAATTTGGTGACCCCAAAAATCCTCTTGTGGTGGATTTGATTAAGAAACAGATTGCCGAATCATTTGAGCAATTCCCCGACTTGGATGGTTTTCTTTTTCGTATTGGCGAGACCTACTTGCACGATGCCCCACATCATCAAGGAGCCATTAAAGATAAAGACAATACCCAAGAGACCATCATTCCTTTGATCAATTTGTTGCGCGAAGAAATTTGCGTAAAGCACAAGAAAAAATTGATTTTCAGATCTTGGCTAAGCTTTGACCGCGATCCCGAACAATACGCTCTCATCAATCAGGAAGTTGAACCTCATGAGTACTTAACTTTAGCTGTAAAACACAGTGAAGATGATTTCCACCGTGGTACTGCTTTTAGTCGAATCATAGGGCAGGGGCGTCATCCCCAGATTATTGAAGTTCAGTGTTCTCGCGAGTATGAGGGCAAGGCAGCCCACCCCAATTACATCGCCGCTGGGGTAATCAATGGCTTTGAGGAAAACCTTAATCAGGGTTTAGAGATCTATTCCCTCAAAACTTTTGTTGATCAGACGCCAGAGCTTTATGCCGGGGTTTGGACTTGGTGCCGTGGCGGTGGCTGGAATGGCCCCTTCGCAGCTAATAAATTGTGGTATGAGCTCAATGCCTGGGTGATTGCCACTTGGGCACAAAATACCAGCCAAAGTGAAGAACAGGTCTTTGAACGTTATTGCAAGGAAAAACTCAATTTAGATGAGGCATCAAGTCAACACTTTAGGAAGCTGTGCTTATTGAGTTTAGACGGTGTGATTCGCATGCGAAATACCCTAGAAGGTGATGTGGACTTGTGGTGGGCCAGAGATATGGGATTTGCTTGGCCTAAGTACATTCATGACGATCAAGCGACCATCGAGAAATGCCTAGCATTAAAAGATGAGGCCGTGGCAATATGGCAGGAAATGTGTTCCTTAGCAGATCAAATTTCTTGGCCAGATGAGGAACTTGCGGACTTCGCAAAAGGTTCTGTTCACTATGGTTTAGGCGTGGCAATGATTTATCGTTCGCTCTTTTATGCTGATGCTGCGGTACGTAATGACGATAAAGAAGCAATTATTCAAGGCATCGGAGATTACGATCAAGCTTGGGATTTTTACGAATCATTACCTAGCAAGTTCAAGAATTTATCTACTCAGTACCAGAAAGATTACTGTTTACACTTAGACCCCGCCGAAAATGTTATCCAGGAACTTAAAAAGAAATACAATGTTTAAGCTCTACGAAAAAATGGATCTTTGGCCGGATTTGCCACAGAAAGTGACTTTGCAAAATTTCGCTCTTGAAAATGGTGCACACTTACCAGCTTTCTTAATTTTACCCGGGGGAGGCTATCACACATGTGCCAAGCACGAAGGAGCTCCCATAGCCGCTTGGCTCAATAGCTTGGGCATAAGTACCTTTGTTTTGGAATACTCCGTGGCGCCGGCTCGTTATCCTCAGCCCTTGATGGATGCGCGACGTGCCATGCAGTTCTTGCGTTTTCACGCCGAAGAATTAAGCATAGATGCCCAACGCATAGGTGTGATGGGCTTTTCGGCTGGAGGGCACCTCGCCGCTAGTTTGAGTAATCTCTATTCAGAAGTCAAGCAAGACTATGATGATGAATTGGAGAAGATGAGCGCTAGACCAGACTTGAGCGTTTTGTGTTACCCCGTTATCTCTTGGGGAGAATTCGCTCACCTGGGCTCAAAAGAAAATTTATTGGGCCAGCAGGCCAGTGAGGCATTAGTGGCAAAAACCTCCATGGAAAATGCGGTTCACGCAAAAACTCCCCCAAGTTTTATTTGGCATACGGTTGAAGATGGAACCGTTCCCGTGGAAAACGCCTACCTCTATGCCATGGCTCTACAAAAACATAAAATTCGTCATGAACTCCATGTTTACCCAGATGGACGCCACGGTTTGGGCTTAGCCAAAGACCTGGCTCGAAGCAGCAATCAAGCAAGTCAATGGTGTCAAGCTTGCGAAAACTTCCTCTATAAAGAAGGTTTTTAGATCCATATACAAAAAAGTTGATAAAAAGTCTATTTTAATATTTTGTATATGAAATAGTTATTATAAATACTTTTTATTTTATAATAGTCGTTTTATAGTGTTATAATTACATTTTATTTATAATAAACCTTTTTATTAACTATGAAAGATATTCAAAAAGTATTGCAAGATATAGATGCCTTCAAATCTTTAGTCCTCGAATTGCACGAAAGAAAGAAACGTGAAGAAGCTATTGAGTTGGAACAAGTAGGTCCTTTTATTAAGGGATTTAGAAAAGATCGTGGGATTACTCAGAACGATTTTGCTTTAGCTTTAGGTCTTAGTAAAAATGTTATTGCCGCCATTGAGGCTGGACATTTAACTGTCAAGTTAGAGAATTTTTTAAAAGTTACTCATGCGGTAGGTTTAAAGGTCTTCTTTAATGAATAAGATAGATCGAGTAGACGTTTATTACGATGGTAAGAAAGCGGGTTATTTAGAACGTAATCAGGCTAGTTTTTCTTTTCGTTATGCAAGTGATTATTTGCAAGATCAATATGCCTTACCCATATCCTGTACTTTACCATTGAGAAACGAGGAATTTTTATCCGAGCATTTACATAGTTTTTTTAGAGGTTTAGAGCCTCAAGGGTGGTATAAAAAGACTCTACTTAATTTAGATCGTATTGATCCGAAAGATACCTTTACTTTGCTTGCAGTGAATGGCTTAGATTTACCTGGTGCAGTAGAACTCAAAACTGTGGAAAAAATGACTCCCTTACTGAGAAATGATTATTCAGTAAAGAATAAAATTTCTCATGGAGAAGGGATGTGCCTGATCTGTCTCGAGACATGTGATTCAGATTATCATTTAAAATGTTTAAAGAAATTTTTCGGAAGTACACAAGAACCAGTGGTTCCTTTAAGTAGAAGCGATTTTGATTTACGAGTTTATGCTGATGTAAGAAGAGCTTCGATGTCTGGTATGCAAGTAAAAATTGGTGTTGTATTAGAAGAAGGAATGTTGAAACCACAAGCAGTTGGTAGCCAATTTATTTTGAAACCAGCCATTGCTGATTTAAAGCAATCAGCAATCTATGAACACCTAAGCATGAAAATTTCAGAAAAACTTTTGAAGGGAAAGCTTGCTGAATGTGCTTTGATTAAACTACAAGATGGAAATTTGGCTTATTTGACCAAACGCTTTGATAGAGGAAATAAAAAACACCACTTTGAAGATTTATCACAAATACTAAACTTAGATCAATTTGATGGGACTTATGAAGAAGTTTGTACAGCTATTCAAAAACATAGCAATACTTTTTCAGTCGTTGAATTTTTACATGCTTTGCTCATTCAATTTTATATAGGTAATGATGATTTTCATTTAAAGAATATTGCCCTAATAGATATTCAAAAAAATTCGACATATAAAAGACTAAGCCCATTGTATGATTGCATCAATACAGAAAGTTTACTTAGAAATATGCCAGGACATAGCTATGAAATGGCCATAGATTTTTTCAGGGATTATGAATCAGAAATTTATCTAAGAGATGGTCATAGCTCATATCAGACATTTGCTTATTTGTACGAGCTAGCGGGTGTGTCCACTAAACTTTTAGATAGCCATTTATCTAAACTCAATAAAGGTCACCATGTTATTTTGGAAATGATTGAAAAGAGTTTACTCAGTAATGATGACAAAAAAGACTTTCAAGGAGTTCTTATTGATCGCTTGAATAAGTTAAATAAGAAAAAATAGTCGTTAAGACCGAGAACTATAGCGAGCTAGTTCCATGGATTAGAACTAGCTCATAATTTTTTTAAAGATTAAAATCGAAGTAATTGGCGGCGTTGTTGTATGAGATATCGGCAATCATGGTGACAATACAACAGATGCCATGTTAATGCTGTATGAAGATTACCTTGGTGGAAGGTTGCAAGGTGACTCTAGTATTAAAGAGGCAGCTCGAGATTTACTGAGTTCTCTTTGATCATTTTCTATTGATTTTTGAATCTCATCAAAATCTGGATTTTGTAGGATTTTACCCGCAATACTAAGCAGACCACTTAAAATTCCTGCAGTTTCTTTAAGTTTGTCATTAAAAAAATATCGGGGATAAGTGTAAAGTCCATAAAGTTTTCTCTGTGTTGTTTTTGTGTGTAAGTATCTTTAATATAACAGGTAAGGTAAAAGATTTACTCTTTTACACTATTTTAATAGCCTTTTTAGAGAACCGTCGGAGTTCATCCAGCAAAAAGCAGCCTTAGTTTAATGACTCTTCTCCATTTTATAATGGGGCTTGCGTTACCTCTTGCATTGGTTTAACTGAGTTTTTTAGGTTAAAGCTCCCTCCCATTAAGGGGGAGGATTGAATATGGGACGGGGCCCAATGATCATCAATTAAATCACCTTGAGTTGCCCTGCCCAAAGAGGAGTCTGCATTTACGTTTAGCCCATTTGTGTGTACATGAATAATTTTTGGAGTGAGATCAATGAGTACTGATTGCAATTGTTCTTTGTTATAATGTTCAATCTTGAAAAGAAAGTTAATAGCTTCGTACACTATGTTTAAGCCTGTAGGCACTGGGTGTGTGCCCTTTGATTTTTTTAAAGACTCTACAAAAATAGCTCGTTTCATGATATCCACATACACGTGCAATTTCATCAATATTCTGATTGAATTTTTTCAACAAGTAGCAAGCTTGATTTATACGTATGGTAGTAAGGTGATGACTAAAGCTCATGCCAGTTTGAGATTTAAATAAGTGTGAGATATAATTGGGAGTTAATTTGAAGTTAGTGGCAACATCTTCCCTAGAGTTGACCAAAGAATAATTTTCTTCGAGATATAGATAAATGTTTTTAAAAGTATTTTCGGCCTTGCTACTGCTTTTATTCTCGAGCTGATTACTTGATGAATTTAAACAGTAAAACAGCAAAGCATTAACTAAGTGTATATAGGGCTTTTGTAGGTCGTGCTTAGGGCTCGCTTTCAATAAATTAAGGACGGTGTGACCTTCTAATCCTGACCAGTATATACTTTTCTGGCTTAATTTAGAGTGATCATATCCACCCTGAGTATTGACGTAATTACAAATAAAGCCATCGTCGTTGAATAACAAAGTTACGACTTTTACGGGTAGCTCCCAGTCGGGTAAGTTCCAGCTATTCTTAGGCATGAAAGTTGCCGAGTACCTTTTGGGATAAATAGTTTCAATTTTTCCATTTAAGGGGATTTTCATACGATGGCAACCATCCAAAGGAATAGCCAGACGATAACCAGAACTAAAATTATGCTTGGCTAACGCTAATACACTTTGGTCGCTGATGTATAGTTTTTTTATACCACCATCAGTTATGATGTGCTCTAAATAATTAAGTGCTTCAATATTCATAAATCATATTATAGTATAATAAATTATAAATTAATACTATTTAAATAAAATAAAAGTGTATATAAATTATATTTAATCTAAAATCAAGGAGCTGTTTAATGAAGCCTGTAAATATAATTTTTATTCTTTGTGATGATCTAGGCTGGGGTGACTTGTCTTGTTATGGACAAAAAACACTTAAAACACCAAATATTGATCGACTAGCAGAAGAGGGGACGAGGTTTAGTAATTTTTATTCCACGTCACCAGTTTGTTCACCAGCTCGAGCATCTATTATGACTGGTTTACATTCAGGTCATTTGCCGATTCGAGAATTAAATGACCCATATTTACCAAACGATTATAATAATATTGCAAAAGTTTTTAATAAGGCCGGGTACGTAAGTAGCATACAAGGCAAGTATGGTGTGGGTAATGGGCAACAACACGATGATGCCTTACAGAAGGGCTTTGGTTCTCATTATGGTTATAATTGTATGAAGCATGCGCATAATTTTTTCCCGCCATGGTTATTGGAGAATGGCAAAAAGTTTTTTACTCGTAACCTCCCACCAGAAGGAGATGTTTTACAGTGGGAGACTGGTGTTGGGGTAGCTGAAACAAAAATCGATTATTCGCCTGATATGGTAGAATCTAAAGCTTTAGATTTTATTGAAGAACATAAAAACAATCCTTTTTTTCTCTATTATTGTACCAACTTACCTCATGCAAACAATGAAGGTGGAAATACGGCAGATGGAATGGAAGTGGATCATTATGGTGAGTTCAAAGATAAACCTTGGAAAGATAATGAGAAAGGTTTTGCGCGCATGGTGCAACGTATCGATGAATCTGTCGGGAAAATAGTAGATAAATTAAAAGAACTAAATCTAGATCAAGATACAATTATTTTGTTTTCAAGCGATAATGGCCCCCATGAAGAAGGTGGTCACAAGGTGACAATGTTTGATTCGGCGGGTCCTTTCCAAGGATATAAACGCAGCTTACATGAAGGTGGGATCCGGGTACCTTTTATAGCTCATTGTCCTAGTAGAATACCAGCAGGTCAAGTCAATTCTGATTTGTTCTATTTTCCTGATTTAATGAATACTTTTTGTGAATTAGCAGGCTTAGAAGCAGAGGGTCCTAATGATGGTCTGAGTATGAAGCCCGTATTGCTAGGAGATGAGGAAAATCAACAAAAACATGCGTATCTTTACTTTGAATTTGAAGGACAAATTGCTGTTCGTAGAGGAGCGATGAAGTATTTAAAGGATATTAAAGGAGAAGAACATTTATTCAATCTAGACGAAGATATTCATGAGGATAGAGATATTAAATCTGATAATCCTGAAATCTTTGCCGAACTAAAAGCAATCATAGAAAAAGAACATCGTGATTACACTGCATACGCCTTGCCGGAGCTAAATGATTTGAAACACAAGAATCATAGATATGCCAGGAAATTCAGTTTAATTGAACTATTGGTCGTAATTGCAATAATTGGTATACTGGCCAGTTTTCTATTACCTATATTAAATAAATCAAGGTCTAAAGCATTACGGACCAGTTGCATGAACAATCTTAAACAAATGTATCTTGCCACAAGTATGTATAGCGAAGATTTTGATGGAAAATTACCAACTGCGTCTTGGAACGGATTTAATAACCCTGGTCACTATCGTAACTTTTTTTCAAATGGCTTTCCCTATGGTTCGAGCATACAGAAACGACAATTTTTTGGGATCGCACTTGTCGCATCTCTAGATTATATCAATGTCGGAGACAATTTACTATGTCCAGAAAGCAATAAGATAGATTCGGTATATGCGAAGAATGGAGATGAGCTTTTGAGTGGATTTAACGCTGCACTCAACAACCCAAATGGCTCTCCAGCCGTTTATTCCAGCTATATGTACGGTGGGTACTTTTTTTATGAGAAAGAAGGCTTGTTTGGATTTGAAGGTGAAAACATCGGTTATAATGACGCAGCTTCCCCCTATCAAAATAGTGGTACTGGGATCCCAGCGACCAGCTACTACCAATGTTATTTTGATGCTGTTGGCGCTAATGCAGGCGATGACACATTAGCCTGTCATGAAGCAGAGGGCTTGAATAGTGTCTATATTGATGGGCATGCAAAATGGATCAATGTCCCAAGTGGTGTCGCCGCTGGTTGGTGGGATTTTAAGCGAGGCAATTCAGGTAAAGATGGTGCATATGGAGGACAAGGGATTTGGCCTTATTCTACTTATCAAGGCGGCTTGTAGCAAATGAGTACAACTTTTAACTTAAGGAAACACGTAACATGATGAAACTTGCAAAAATAACGATCTATATGTTAGCATTATCAACTTTTGCTTCAGATTACTATGTCAGTAATAAAATTGGTGATGATAAAAGAGATGGCAGATCGAGTGAAATCCAAGGTGATTCTGGACCACTAAAAACAATTAATAAAGCACTGCATATGTTGCAAGCTGGTGATACCTTACACATTATCAATACTGGTAAAATCTACCGCCAAAGTATTAATATTCCTAAAGAGATGTCAGGTAAAGAGACCCAAAAAATAACGATAGAGGGCAATAATTCTTGGATAACTTGTATAGACCCTTTAGCAAATGATCGTTGGAGTTTATCTCCAAATGGGTCCAAGGAGGTTTATAAGTTAGAGGGACTCAAAGGAACATTCCATTTTGGGATCCCGCTATATAAAAACAAAGAAAAAATTCCAGTTCTAGATCATGTTGATGCTTTAAAACCAGGTGAATTTTGGTATAAAGAAAAATTTAATATTTTATATTTCTACACAACAGATACATATCAATCAGATAAGTTTAAGATTATCTTAGGAGATGGAAGCATACGAGAAGTAGAAGCTGCTGAATGGGGACATACAAACTACAGGCACAACCCGAAGCTAAAACGCTTGCGGGGTTTTAAACAGGCGCCTAAATCCATACAAATAAATGGAGTAGAAGCACCTTTGTTAGATTCTCCGGCCCTAGATCGCTTGCCAGAAGGCACTTCCTGTATGATTCAAGACAAAGAATTGTATTACCGTCCACACACAGGTGAAAAACCGGTAGATATGATGGCTATTTTAAGACCAAGTGGAGTTACTATCAATCATGTGAATGAGCATATAACATTTAAAAACCTGAATGTAGCCTATACAAGTAATGATGGTTACAATATTCATGGAAAGGCCAAACAGATTCGCTTTGAAAATTGCAACGCATTTTTTACAGGTGATGAAGGCTTTAGCTCTCATGGTCAGTGTGAAACTACCCTTGATGGGGGCATTTTCCTCTATTGTTCAAATGGTATTCACAATGTAAACAATTCTTCAACAATCATACGTAATGTGATTGTTGATAGTCCTAATACAGGTGGTCTTAAAAATGATAAAGGTACTGTAAGAGGAGTCATTGAAAACTCTATAGCCATCAATTGTCCAATCAAAACACACCAATCAAATATGGAAAATATTTTAGCCATTTCAGATGCATCTACAGACAATCAGACTCAGACTGGTATTGAAGCTGGCGAGAATGTCATGATTAAAAGTGTAACAATCATTGGATCTGGTCTAATTCGTGTTGATAAAAGTAGTGCTTGTTTTGAGGGCTGTATATTGGCCTTAGAGAATGGTCGCATTCATATTCGAGATACAAATCCAAAAAATATTCTTGTGCTTAAGAATTCATCTTATTCAAAGTCAGTACTTTTAGAATGGGGTAAAAAGCCCCCATTCCAAAAATCACCTCTTGTAAAATGGGGGCAAGAGAATCCTGAAAATATGGTAAATACTACTCCTATTGAAATCGAGTTTAAAGGCCCCATACAAAATCAATACCAACAACTACCTCACAATGTTGGTTGTTCAAAGGAACTGTTTAATCGCTATATTGAATACCGATCAACTCGTGAGGAGCTGTTAAAAACAGTTCAAAAAATGGTGTGGCCCAAAGAATTAGAATACTATAAGGATATATAGAAATGAAAATAATAATGAAACGAATATATTTACCGTTGTTATGTTTATCTTTATTTTCCTGTGTAAGTAGAAAAATAGAGGAAAAGATGAAAATGGAATCGCTCGACTTAAAAGATGAGATCACAAAGCTTCTCGCTCAGGGAAAAACAGAGCTAAACCTACCCAAAGGTCGATACAAAATCTCTGAGGCTATCCATATAAACAATACGAAATCTCTCACCATTAATGGAAATGGTTCCACTTTGATCATGCCTCCCAAAGGCGAATTATTATTTTTTAGCAACATACAAAATATTCACATAAAAAACTTAACCGTTGATTGTGACCCACTACCATTCACTCAGGGGACAATTACTAAAATTAGTGACGATCATCTTGAATATGAATACGAAGTGCACCCAGGGTACCCAAGTTTAGATGCCTTCCCAAAATACAAAACAATCGGACGAAGTGGTATTTTTGTCTTTGACCCCAAGACATTGAGATGGAAAGATAATGTTCCTGATCTGTATACAAAAGACAGTACAAGCATCAGTCTAAGAAAAGGGCAATTTACATTCAAACACCTAATGGAAGGGTACAGAAATATAAAAGTAGGTGATTATGTTGCTTTTAAAAATATGTATGGGAATGTTTTTTTATTTAAAGGGTGTGGTGATGTCACAATGGAGGATGTCATAGTGAATACCGGACCCGGAGCTGGCTTCTTAATGCGAACCTGTACGGGTAAAGTGATAATGAAACGCTGTAAAATAGAAAAAGGGCCAAAACCAAAGGGAGCCGTACATGAGCGTTTATTGAGTACGATTGCAGATGGGTTCAATCTCGCCTATTCCAGGCAGGGTGTTACCATGGAGGAATGCGAATTTTCCTATATGGGCGATGATGCTGTAAATTTACATGGATCATTTATGAGTGTAGTTAAGAAAATAGATGATAGTACATTTTTAATTGGCCGTGCTTGGTCAGATGAACCACTTCAAAAAGTACTGCCAGGTGATAAAATTAGAATACTTGATGGGAATGATTTCGGTTTGATCAATGAAGCAAAGATTTTAAACCTTATGAAGATTATCCCTCCCCAGGAACTAGATCAAAATTTACGTAAGAAATGGCGACTTCCCACTAAAGCTAAAATATTTTATAGCCAAGTAAAGCTAGATAAGAAGGTAAATGCAGAAGCTGGAAATAAAGTTGAGGTACCAGCAATTGCTTGCCCTAATTTCGTCTTTCGTCGGAACTATTTTCATGATCACAGAGCAAGAGGCTTACGCTTAGGAGCTTCCCATGGTTTGATTGAACAGAATCGTTTTGAGCGTATAAAATCAACTCCTATAAGTCTAGGGCCCCATGCAATTCATAATGAGGGGGGGTGGATTGAAGATATAGTTGTAAAAAATAATACGATAATGGACTCTTGTTTTGATGAACGTACATTTGATAAAAATGCAGCTAATACAGGTGCAATTGTTTTACTTCATTTTCTTCATGATAAATCAGCTAAATATGTGCAAGAAAACCGTAATATTCGCATTCTCAATAATAAAATTGAGAGGGTCGGTGGTCCAGGCCTATTAATTACCTCTGCAGACAATGTAACAGTCGAAGGCAATACTTTTTCAAATACACATTTATTAAATTGTGATAAATCAGGTAATGATATTCGCTTAAAAGCAACTGGCGTAATTAGCATAAATTATTCAGATAAAGTGGATATTAAAAATAACTATTTTGGAAAACTAGGATCATTTGCTCGAAAAGAGTTTATTAAAAATCCTGAATAATAAGCACACAAATTATTTAGTTTGGAGCTCTCTAAATCAATTAGTTTAGCTTACAACTAAACTAAAGATAAATATAAAAAGAGTATGTAGGGATTAATTCAAATGAGTTTTATACAACAATGAGTATTTTATCGAAAGCTGCTGAAAAATGGATAAATGAACCACCACCTAAAACATGGTTATGTTCGCATTTAGAGGAAGAAGGTCTAGAAGCTTTGTTTTATGAGAGCATTCCTTTTGAGAAGAAAGCCACAAGGGTCTTTGCTTGGGTTGGGTTACCTGATGGTGTTACAGATAAGGACTCTGTACCTGGGGTAGTTTTAATTCATGGAGGCGGTGGTAGTGCTTTTTCACGATGGGTTAAATGGTGGAATAAAAGAGGTTATGCGGCTATTGCCATGGATTGTTGTGGTGCAATGCCATTACCTAATACTGGAATAATTGGCAATGCAGATTGGCCAAGACATCAACATTCAGGTCCCAAAGGTTGGGGGGGGTGGGATCAAGCGACATGGGCTCCTGAGGATCAATGGTGTTATCATGCCCCAGCCGCAGTTATAAAAGCTCACACCTTACTAGCTTCATATCCTCAAGTTGATTCTTCAAGAATTGGATTAACTGGTATTTCATGGGGTGGTTATTTAACTTGTATGGTGGCAGGAATTGACCCGCGTTTTAAAGTAGCTGCGCCCGTATATGGATGTGGTTTTATTACTGAAGGTAGCGAATGGACAGAAAATGGAGCGATTAATGGTCTGACAAATGAACAAGCAGACTTTTGGAAAGCAAACTTCGACCCCTCACAAGTTTTACAGCAGATTAAAACACCAATGTTTTGGTTAAATGGTACTAATGACTTTGCTTATTGGCCATCAGCTTGGCAAAAATCAATTGATACTGTTAAAGGCCCATCTCACTTATGTATGAAAGTACGTTGGCCCCATGGTCATATACCAGAATCCGAAGAAACACCAGAGCTAGAAAGTTTTTTAAATACCTACCTTATGGAAGGTCGTCAATTACCTTATGTAAGCTCTCCTGTTATTAATAATAATACAATATCTATTCAATACGATGATGCTAAGCATCTACATCATGCGAATCTTGTTATGACTTTAGACAAGTGTAATTGGCCAGAACGTGAGTGGCATACTCTTAGTGCACAAATTAATATTGAAAACAATAGTATAACCGCTGATTTGCCCAATAACTGCACAGCTGCATACCTCAATCTTATAACAACAGGTTGGTTGACAGTTTCATCCAAAATTATTATTTTTACTAAATAGCTTGGATATATATAAGTCCCTATAAATAAAAGCTTAGATGGTACTGCAGTCGTCTTTGTAGATTGATATTCTAATCATTAAAAATGACTGCTTTTAGCCGTCAATTAAAACATGAAAACAAAAATGAAACTAAAATATTTATCAACATTACTCTTACTCATTCAAGGTTTATTTGCGCAAGTCGCAAGCAATGTCAGCGTTTATTCAAACGTCAAAGGTGATTTAGCTATAAGTTCCCAGGCTTTTAATCAAGGACAAGCTGCTTGTAGCATTGATTTAGCTGGTCAAGGCAATTTGCAAGCGAATCAGGTAGGCTCAAAGGGCTATGTTATATTTCGCTATCAGGCAAAAGGCTACGAACCTCATTTCAATGTTGGTCTACCTTTTGAATTCATTAAAGTTACTAATGAAAAGACGGTTCGTAAGGATCGCTTGCACGACAGCCTTAAGAAGCGTGAATTGAATCTAATTGTTGATGGCCAAGAGGCTGGTTCACCAAATCAAGCAGGGAACTTATGGAAAGCAAACAAAGAGATCGCGGCTTATTGGGACTTTAAAGTGACAAACGAAATGCCGAACTTAATTACCGTTGTAACAGCTAAAGCGGGTGTAGGTGAATTAGCCATTGCCCCTCTTGATGATCCAACTAACAAACAAATCATCACTAGCATTAAAGCCGAGCAGGGTGCCTGTATTATTCAATTTAATGCCAAGGGGAACTTCCGCCTTTACCTGCAACAAAAAGCTTACGCTGATAAAGAAGAAGAGAAAAAGCGTCCAGCGGCCAATATCTCGGTCATTTTCTTAGATGAAAAAGCTCAAAATAAAGAAATTAAAACCATTTCAATTTAAAGGTCAATTCTTAGGTAATAATAATGAAACTTAACAATACTTCCCTCAGTCACATACGTGGCTTTAACTACCAACCTTCCTTTGCAGGTCACGGTATTCCCCGTTGGCTGGATCGTTTTAATACTGCAACAATTGAAGAGGAACTGCGCCGGGGGATTAACTATTTCCCTTGGTACAACACAACACGTATTTGGTTGTTGCTTGATGCCTGGTGGGTCAACCGTGAATTATTTTTGCGTAAGCTGCAAAAATAAATCGAGATCAATCGCAAGCTTGGTTTAAAAGTTATTCCTGTCTTATTCAATAGATGCCCTGGTATTCCCGTTTTTGGATTTTTTACTTCAACCGATGCCGATCGCATCTTAAAGTGCAAACATCCCGATGAGGGTGGTCACAACTTACGTGTGCTTTATTTGGATTTCGTCAAGGATATTGCTGAATTGTATGCAAAGTTGTCGATAAACTCAAGAGCACTAAATTCTACTTGAAATTGAACTTTATTTTTAGACATAATACATCTCCTTTTTTAGACGTAATTAATATTCTATAAAAAAATTAGTTGTATCAAGTTTTTCAATGTTAGCTGGCTAATCGTGAAATTTTATAATAAAAACAAAACAAAAGAGAATAAATAATGCAATTTACATATGAACTAGGGAGTTTCAGTTTTTTTGATACATCTGGACATGGTTGGAAGAATTTTCAATTCGAACTCAACGGACAACTCAGTTCTAGTTATACCGAATTAGAAAACAAGATCACGTCCACTGGTGGAACTGTAAAACTTGCAGGGCAGGGCGTAAACGAAACGATTCACTTTACTACAGATGCAGCTGCATCCAGTCTTGTGGTAAGCCGAACCATCACCAATACCGAGGATTCTCCATTAGTATTTAAATCGGTTAGTGATGGAATCCTGAGCGCCGATGGAGAAATTTGTTTTGATGAACCTTTTAGTCCCATTGATTATTATAAATTACGTTATTTTCATTCGTCGAATATCAAAACTGAAAAGTTTCCACGTTTCCGTGTTGAGCATCCCTATGTAAAATGTATTCCTTATGATGCGGTGCATTTCAATCACGATGAAGCCAATCACTTTCCGGTATTCGGTGTTACTGCTGACCGTGATTATGTTTGTACTTTGGTGCAAGGTGATTTAAACCAAGTACAATTCGAGCGTTCTTGGGAGCTCGGCTTGGATGGCATTTCTGAATCTAAACTAGCCAAGACTTACAAAGGGATTCAGCGTTTTACATTAAGTAATGGCTTTAGCCTTGCTGCAGGTGAGAGAGTTGAAGTCTCTCGAGTCTTTTATCAACTAAAGTACGATACTCACCCTCAATATGCCTTCGATGATTATGTGGCAAAGCTTAACCAGCACCATAACTTTCAAGGCAAGAATTCAAAGATGTTGCGCGAAGGCGTGTTTTGTACTTGGAATTATGGAACCTTTGGCAATATCACAGAAGATTTGATTCTAAATCGAGCCAAGGCCATGGCTGAAAACATGCCTAATTGTACTCATTTCTTGATCGATGATGGCTACCAAGCATTACGCAATTCCTATAATAATCCCAATGCTGGTATCGATTCATTTTATCCTGTACCAGTTGAGGGTTACGATAAAGAAAAGTTCCCCAATGGTATGAAAATCGTGGCCGATGGCATTCGTGACTTAGGTCTAAAACCCTGTATTTGGTTATCGCCAAAAGTTTACTTGTCCTCACCCTTAGCAAAGGAAAAACCTGAGTGGTTACAGAAAGATAAAGATGGTTCAGTTCGAATTATTGGTCAATCGAGTTTTCTTGATTTATCCCATCCCGAAGCCAGAGAGTTCTATTTAAAAGTTCTTGATGCACTCTTTGTTCAGTGGGGTTTTGAGGGTGTGAAATACGATTTTATGACTCAGTGGTTCTTGAAAGAAGATAGTCGATTTGGCCATAAAAGTGGTATAGAATGGCGTGATTTTGCCTTTAGCGAAATCCGCAAACGCATTGGCGATGAAGGCTTTTTTATGACCTGTATTGCCTTTAGTGCAGGCAACCCTTTTCCCGGTCTAAATGCCGATTCCTATCGTTGTGGTTTCGATATCCACGATGGAACCTGGAGCGAGCAGGTTCGAGCTTGCTCGGGCACATTGGCTCAAACCATGATTAAAGGCAAAGATACCTTCCTCCTTAACATGGATAGCCTTGGCTTTGGTGACAACCCAGAAAACGAACAGTTTTTCCGTCTCAATTGGTGCTACATCACGCAAGGTATTTTAGAATTTGGTGGTAAGTTGGAAGAACATACACCCGAACAATTCACCATCTTTAATAAGCTCTTAACTAATGCGGATCGTGGAAATAAAGTACATGTACTCGATGACAAAGCCTTCACGGGAGAGCCCTTGCCAGAGATCTTGCAGGTGCGCTACGAAGATGACGGCCCCATGAAACAAGCTGGCGTGAAGCAACATATTGCCTTCTTTAACTGGTCCAATGAAAGCAAGCTCATCACCCTTTCTTTAGATAAAGCTCAACTTTCTGCTAAGGAGCAATTGTCTGACTTTTGGAGCCATGAGTCCATAACAGTCAATGGTCAGTATTTGTGCGTGGAACTAGCGCCGCGTAGCTCTCAGCTTATTGAGGTAAAATAATGTCTCCACTCATTATGGACATGGTTCACCACAACCCAGGTGAAGCCCTTTTTGAAACACCTTTTAATGAGGCGGATTACATAGCTGAAATTGGCTATAATGCCAAAGCTTATTTTCTCTTCGAGTCCCCCAGTTTAGCAATTGATTGGCGCAGTGTGGACGTGGATGTATTTCCAGAGGGTTCTGAGTCAGAAAAGTGGCTAAAGCAAAAGCGTGAGAGCATTCTTGCGCAACACGCAAAATGTCGTGCTGCGGGCTTGGCTATCTATGCTCAAGCGGACATGGTGCTCCTCCCCAAAAGTCTTATTCAAGCTTATGGTATTGAAAAAGAATTTGGTGACCCCAAAAATCCTCTTGTGGTGGATTTGATTAAGAAACAGATTGCCGAATCATTTGAGCAATTCCCCGACTTGGATGGTTTTCTTTTTCGTATTGGCGAGACCTACTTGCACGATGCCCCACATCATCAAGGAGCCATTAAAGATAAAGACAATACCCAAGAGACCATCATTCCTTTGATCAATTTGTTGCGCGAAGAAATTTGCGTAAAGCACAAGAAAAAATTGATTTTCAGATCTTGGCTAAGCTTTGACCGCGATCCCGAACAATACGCTCTCATCAATCAGGAAGTTGAACCTCATGAGTACTTAACTTTAGCTGTAAAACACAGTGAAGATGATTTCCACCGTGGTACTGCTTTTAGTCGAATCATAGGGCAGGGGCGTCATCCCCAGATTATTGAAGTTCAGTGTTCTCGCGAGTATGAGGGCAAGGCAGCCCACCCCAATTACATCGCCGCTGGGGTAATCAATGGCTTTGAGGAAAACCTTAATCAGGGTTTAGAGATCTATTCCCTCAAAACTTTTGTTGATCAGACGCCAGAGCTTTATGCCGGGGTTTGGACTTGGTGCCGTGGCGGTGGCTGGAATGGCCCCTTCGCAGCTAATAAATTGTGGTATGAGCTCAATGCCTGGGTGATTGCCACTTGGGCACAAAATACCAGCCAAAGTGAAGAACAGGTCTTTGAACGTTATTGCAAGGAAAAACTCAATTTAGATGAGGCATCAAGTCAACACTTTAGGAAGCTGTGCTTATTGAGTTTAGACGGTGTGATTCGCATGCGAAATACCCTAGAAGGTGATGTGGACTTGTGGTGGGCCAGAGATATGGGATTTGCTTGGCCTAAGTACATTCATGACGATCAAGCGACCATCGAGAAATGCCTAGCATTAAAAGATGAGGCCGTGGCAATATGGCAGGAAATGTGTTCCTTAGCAGATCAAATTTCTTGGCCAGATGAGGAACTTGCGGACTTCGCAAAAGGTTCTGTTCACTATGGTTTAGGCGTGGCAATGATTTATCGTTCGCTCTTTTATGCTGATGCTGCGGTACGTAATGACGATAAAGAAGCAATTATTCAAGGCATCGGAGATTACGATCAAGCTTGGGATTTTTACGAATCATTACCTAGCAAGTTCAAGAATTTATCTACTCAGTACCAGAAAGATTACTGTTTACACTTAGACCCCGCCGAAAATGTTATCCAGGAACTTAAAAAGAAATACAATGTTTAAGCTCTACGAAAAAATGGATCTTTGGCCGGATTTGCCACAGAAAGTGACTTTGCAAAATTTCGCTCTTGAAAATGGTGCACACTTACCAGCTTTCTTAATTTTACCCGGGGGAGGCTATCACACATGTGCCAAGCACGAAGGAGCTCCCATAGCCGCTTGGCTCAATAGCTTGGGCATAAGTACCTTTGTTTTGGAATACTCCGTGGCGCCGGCTCGTTATCCTCAGCCCTTGATGGATGCGCGACGTGCCATGCAGTTCTTGCGTTTTCACGCCGAAGAATTAAGCATAGATGCCCAACGCATAGGTGTGATGGGCTTTTCGGCTGGAGGGCACCTCGCCGCTAGTTTGAGTAATCTCTATTCAGAAGTCAAGCAAGACTATGATGATGAATTGGAGAAGATGAGCGCTAGACCAGACTTGAGCGTTTTCCGATACGGGCGTATACCCGCTAAAGATTTAGGGCTCTAAAAATAGCATGGGACATCCCTTATATTAATTGTGAAAAAGCAAAAACAATAAGGAGTATCCCATGATATCAGATACAATAAATCGTAAAGAAGACAGTAGCAAACGACTTGCGCTCAGAAGTAATACCTCAACCCTGGTTAATGTCATTGTTGAGGGAACCAGTTGCTCACGCTTTGAATCAGAAGTCATAGCCGACAAAGCAGTGGAGGTATTTGGCATCGGCCCATATAGTCCAGACGCCGAACTGCAGCCAGGTCAAATGAAATGGAAGGCAATAAGTGCTTTGGAACCTGCGGGAAAACCTCTAGCAGCTTGTCAATTCAAAATCATCACCCTTACGGTTCACCAGCTTGAGGATGATCAAGAAGTGTATTTGAAGTATGGCCGCTCAGCCAAGCGAGCCAATCAAATTGTTCGGATGTGTGAGGAATGCTATGATCAGGAGTGTTTACTGACTCAGGAAGATTTAGCTTGCATACTGGATTGTGATGTAAAAACGGTGCGCAATGACATTCGTGATTATCAAAAGAAACATGAATGCCTTGTTCCAACCCGGGGAAACAAAAAAGATATCGGCCCAGGTATTACCCACAGAACAAAAGCCATAGAGAAGTTTATCCAAGGTGAATGTCCCGAGGATATAGCCCGTAATATGCAACATCTCTCAGGGCTATAGAGCGTATATCACATCTTTTTGTCGTATAGTCCATTGTCAAAGCGAAGTTTCTGATACTTTGAAAACATCCTTGATCGTAGGTTGTTCATTAGCTTTGACCAACAAATGCCTTGACCTTCGAGATCAGTATATGAAAACAGCTGCGTACCGTGAGCGCTTGGAAGAAATACAGACTATGGGCACCCGTTTTTGGGAAAGTGTAGACTCTAAAAAAAAGGCTGGGCAATAGACATGAAAGATAAACTCGTTAATAAAAAAGAGTCGAAACCTGAGCCAGCCTGGACTAAAAAGGATTTTAAAGCTGTACTCATGAATTTCTTTCTTCAGCATTGTCCGCAGCTCGGTGGCGAGCTCTTAGTAGAACGTCTTGTTTTAGAGCTCATTAAAACTATTGAAACCTATTATCCAGCAACAGAAAGAATGAAAATGGGACAAGCTTTGTGGTACGCAGTTGATGCCGCAGAAACAGCCGGTTATGGCAAAGCCCTTGAACGATGTAAGCTCGTTCCTGTTGTTTTAGATATGATTCACGATGATGATATTGAAGCGTATTTAGCCAAGGAGAAGAAACGTAAACGCAATATAACGAAGGTTGTTCGAATCTTTGATCAAACTTATCAACAGGGAGGCGTCTTAACCCTTGCTGATGCTGGCGCCATCATGGGGCTTTCTCCAAGTACAATCTCTTCATATCTAAGAGAATATGAAAAAGAACATAACAGATTGGTCCCTCGGCGAGGTACAATTCATGATCTTGGTCCCACGCTGACTCATAAGCGTATTATTTGTATAAAACATTGTTATGAAGGAAAGTCTATTGAACAAACCGCTCGGGAAACAACACACTCAGTTCGAGCTGTTACGCGATATACCAATGATTTCAAAAGAGTTCAGACTTGCTTAAAGGAAGGTTGGAAAGTCGAAAAAATAGCTGCCGCTACAGGATTATCGAAATCTTTGACTCAGGAGTATATAGATCTAATTGAAAATAAACCACAGGAGGAGACAGAAGGCTGATTAAGAGCTAAAATCAACTACAGGGTATGTTCCCTTGCGGGCATAGACCCTTATTTGTGTTACCCCGTTATCTCTTGGGGAGAATTCGCTCACCTGGGCTCAAAAGAAAATTTATTGGGCCAGCAGGCCAGTGAGGCATTAGTGGCAAAAACCTCCATGGAAAATGCGGTTCACGCAAAAACTCCCCCAAGTTTTATTTGGCATACGGTTGAAGATGGAACCGTTCCCGTGGAAAACGCCTACCTCTATGCCATGGCTCTACAAAAACATAAAATTCGTCATGAACTCCATGTTTACCCAGATGGACGCCACGGTTTGGGCTTAGCCAAAGACCTGGCTCGAAGCAGCAATCAAGCAAGTCAATGGTGTCAAGCTTGCGAAAACTTCCTCTATAAAGAAGGTTTTTGATAATAAAGTCATGAATGAATTCATGACTTTAATTTTTTTTAAAGATTAAAATCGAAGTAATTGGCGGCGTTGTTGTAGGAGATATCGGCAATCATGGGGCCAACTAAGTTGAGGTCGGCTGGGACTAGGCCTTTTTCCATGTCTTTACCAAGAATATTACACAGGATGCGGCGGAAGTACTCGTGGCGAGTGTAGCTCAAGAATGAGCGGCTGTCGGTGAGCATTCCCACAAATTGTGATAGGGAGCCAAGTTGAGAGAGAGCTTCGATTTGATTTTCCATGCCATCTTTTTGATCCAAGAACCACCAGCCTGAACCGAACTGCATTTTGCCCGCAGCTGAGCCATCTTGGAAATTGCCAATCATAGTACCAATCACATGGTTGTCGCCGGGGTTGAGGTTGTAGATGATGGATTTTGCCAGTTGATCACTGGAATCTAGGCGGTCAAAGTAGCGACTCATAGCTAATGCCGTATTGGGCGAACCAATGGAATCAAAACCCGTGTCGGGCCCAAGTTGATTATACATTCTGGTATTGTTGTTGCGGATGGCGCCATAATGAAATTGCTGTACCCAGCCTTTTTCGTGATTCCACAGGCCAAAATGATACATCATGCAAGATTTGAATTGCAGGTCTTCCCGTTCACTAACTTTTTCACCAGAACGAGCTTTATCAAAGATTTTTGCGATGTCCGCATCGCTGTATTCGCTAGCGTAGAATTCATTAATGCCGTGGTCACTTAGGCGGCAGCCATTTTCATGAAAGTAGTCTTGGCGGATTTTTAAAGCTTTGAGGTAATCGTCAAAACTATTGATTTGGAAATCGGTGATCTCTTGGAGTTGGGCATACCATTCAGTAAAGACTTGGCTTTGATCCACGGCCATGGCTTTGTCAGGACGCCAGGTGGGGAGAACTTTTACTTGGAATTGATCGGCAGCAATTTGTTTGTGCCCACGCAAATCGTCGATGGGATCATCTGTTGTGCAGACGAGTTTTACCTTACTCTTAACCATCAGTTGACGAGCTGAAAAGTCATCTGCTTGAACAACTTTGTTGGCCTCGTTCCAAATTTCCTCGGCTGTATCAGGTCCTAGAAGCTTATCGATATTGAAGTAACGTTTGAGCTCCAGTTGCGTCCAATGGTAGAGTGGGTTACGCAGGAGTTTAGGCATGCAGTCGGCAAAGGCCTTAAATTTTTCCCAATCGGAAGACTCTCCAGTGCAAAAGCGTTCATCCACGCCATTGCTGCGCATGGCGCGCCATTTGTAATGATCGCCATAAAGCCAGATTTGAGTGATGTTTTCCCAGCGCCTATCTTCGGCAATTTCCTGGGGGATCAAATGACAGTGGTAGTCAATGATGGGCTGATCTTTTGAAAACTGATGATAAAGGTCTTTGGCGTACTGATTTTCAAGTACGAAGTCGTCGTGAATAAAGTTCATGTGCTGATTCCTAAAATTTGTCTATTTTAACTATTTCTAAAGGGCTTACAATTTGTTTTTTATGCTCATTGTAAAATTTGTTTCTTTGGCTCAGAGAAAGCACTTTCAAATTTTTAATAAGATTCTTTAAGTGAAGTTCTTTACGTAATACAACTTGATTATTTTTTATGATTAACAAGTTTCTTTGAGCCAAAGGATGTTACTGACTATTCTTGGGTAGTAGAGGCTGCCAATGGCTTGGCCGGAAGTGAATTGATCTGAGCAGGCATGGTACTTGGCGCCTTCCCGTTGCCAGCGTGCGTGGGCTAAATCAGCTTGTGCCGAGGCATCTTTGAGGTCAATCTTTAGGATTTCGCGAGCGACGTATTGGCAGATAGAGATTTTGCTCATCCAAGAGTTGTCCGCGGTCGAGGATAGCTTCCAGGCTCCGTCGGGGTAAAGGCAGGCGTCGGTATTGTGAATATTATTAAAGTGGCGTTTGAGCACCTTGATGTATTGAGCAAAAGGACCGTCTTCGGAGCAGTATTCTTTGGAACCAAACTCCCATGGGTAAACCAGGGCTTCGATGGCTGGAATGATAGCACTCTTGTTGTCATTTTCTAAAACAGCGGGGATAAAGCCTAGGTCTTCGTCATAACCTGCACACAAGGCTTTCGCCGTTAACTGAGCAGCAGAGAAGGCTTCTTCGCTCAGTTTTGTATCAAGACCTTTGAAGAGGTCGTGAATGATGAGGTAGGATGCCCAAGCTTTGCCTGCTAAATAAATGTTGTTGCGCGATTGACCGAGGGAGTGATCTAGTGAATCATAGGTAGTTATTTCGCCGCCACCCTTGGTCATAGAACTCTCAAAAGACATCAGGCCATTGCGTTTTGCGGGATCGGGATTATCGCGATTGAGTAAGCTCGTTAAACAATCTTGGAAGATACCTCGGTGACGAGTGAAGAAGTCAGTATCTTTATTTTGACCAAGGTAAACCCCGGCAGTTAAAACCCAGTTACAGAGTTGTTCATAGGTCATGAAAGAGAAACATTTGCGATCAAGGCCAGAAGACTCATAACTGGAGTAGGGTTCAGGACTGAATTGATTAGCAACCCCCATGTCGTGGGCAAAAGATACGCCACCGGGGTAGAGCTTTTCAGGATTCTCCGGTGAAAAGACCTCATCGTAATAACGGTAGTGGGAAACAAAGTTCTCGAGAACGTTTTTAACCGTCCAAGGATTGAATTTAAGCTCGAAGAAAAGCATGTCAATTGTGAGGTCAAAGGTGTTCATCATCAAGTATTCACCTTCATTGACCACCCATAGAGGCTTATCTGATTCAATTAAAAATTCAGTTGAGCCATAATAGCTTCTCGTGGCATGGGCGATGAGAAATTTTTGTTCATCGTTTAGGTCTGTCCGCAAACTCAGCTCTTCGTCGCGTTTTGCGGCCAGCGCAAAGTAACGACCTTGTTCCGTCATGGCATAGTTGATAACATGTTTGATGTCGGTAAAAAGCTTGGTGTAGTAGTATTTGCTCGAACGATTAAAAGTGGCTTTGTTTTCTAAATAATAGGCAATGCAGAGAACTAATTCTTTTTGTTCTCCAGCTGGGACTGTGATTTCTAGGCCACAGGTTTGCCCCAGTAAGAAGTGGGGTCGACTATGGTCCGGATCTAAAGCCGTATCATGGGTGAAGTCCATAAAGGATTTAGCTTCTTGATCTGTAGTCGCCACAGCCAGTTGATCACGACTCACCCCGCCGATGACTTGTCGATTGTTGTCGCTGTCTAGAGCTGTCCATCTCGTGTCGGGACTGAGGGCAAAGAAGCCTTGCCAGTCTTCGCTACTCTGATTGTCGAAAGTCAATCGCACTAGGGTGGCGGGGCAGGTGGCAAAACGCATTTCATCATCACTTGCTTGTGCGGGATCGGGGATGCTGTCAAAGGGAGATATGACTTCCATTTGGATCCCCGGTGCCGAGAACTTATCCGTGGCCCAGAGGTATTCGCGCTCAATATTTTCCTTAGAAAAAATGACATCGGGAAGAATTTCGGCGTTTTCATCGCTGACATAGCGATCTTTTTCACTTTCGAGCTTTTCGAAGAAAGGGAAATAATGGTATTGACCGGATGCAGTGCGGTAGCCTACGAGAGTTGCGCCTTCAGCAACGGAGCCTTTTTCTGATACGGCACCACTATTGGCGTGGTGCATTCCTAATGTGAAAGAGCTGTGTGCCCCCATCGGGGAGTGCTGGGCGTGGAAGTCGGGGTTTTCTGGAGTCATATCTATATTTCCTAACATTTATTAAGTTAAATTAGGTTATTTTTAAATGGATTCAAGTTATTTTTAATATTTAAGGGAGTGATATTGTCACTATTTCTTAATAGGTAGATGTGTCAGCAAATTTATTGAAATAAACTATTTAAATTAGTTTCAAAAAAGTTATATAAGGTTATCATGTATTTTTGTACAATACTTTTCTAGAAAAATGATGATTAAGAGGTTTGATTATGTTTCCAAAAGATTTTGTATGGGGCTCAGCTACTGCTAGCTACCAAATAGAGGGTGCGGTTAAAGAAGCAGGTCGTGGGATGTCTATATGGGATATGATGTGTTACACCCCTGGAAAGATTGCCAATAATGAAACAGGCGATGTGGCTTGTGATCATTATCATCGTTTTGAAGCAGATGTAAAATTGATGAAGTCTTTAGGCTTAAAAGCGTATAGATTTTCTATTGCATGGCCACGTATTCAAGCTGATGGTAAAGGTGAGGTTAACCCCCGGGGTATAGCCTTTTATAACAAACTCATTGATTGCCTATTAGAACATGATATCGAGCCATGGGTAACACTGTATCACTGGGATCTACCCCTAGCATTACAGGTAGAGCACGATGGCTGGCTCAATAAAGATATAGTTAGTTATTTTGAGAAATATGCTAGAATTTGCTTCGAGAATTTTGGTGATCGGGTCAAGCATTGGATTACCCTTAATGAACCCTGGTGTTCAGCTGTCTTGGGTTATGGTTTAGGCGAGCATGCCCCCGGTCGCGTCTCTAAAGTTGAACCTTACCTTGCGGCGCACAACTTATTACTTTCCCACGCAAGAGCCGTTAAAGTTTATAAAACAGAGTTTCAAGATCAAGGTGGAGTCATTGGCATCACGAATAACTGTGATTACCGTTATCCATTGACGGACTCAGCGCAAGATCGAGAGGCGGCACAACGCAGTTTAGAATTCTTTTTAGCCTGGTTTGCCGATCCTGTTTGGAAGGGTGATTACCCCCAAGTTATGAGGGAAGTCTTAGGTGATCGTTTACCGAATTTTACTGAAGATGAGAAAAAAGAACTGGTGGGTTCTAGCGACTTTTTTGGTCTTAATCACTACAGTTCCATGTTAGCTTCTGAACCCAATGCAAGTCAATTGGAAGAGCTTAATTTAGCTGGTAATGGAGGTATGATTGATGACCAAAATGTCCATTTATCAGTTGACCCCAGCTGGCAGCAAACTCATATGGGGTGGAATATCGTACCTGATGGTTGTCGACGTTTGCTTCATTGGATAAAAGAACGTTATGGTAATCCTATTATTTATATAACTGAAAATGGCTGTGCTTGTGATGAGCCCAATAAAGAAATTGCATTAAATGATACTATGCGCGCAGATTTTTATAAATCCTATATAAAAGCATCTGGTCAGGCGATAGAAGAGGGGGTGGATTTACGGGGATATTTTGCCTGGTCTTTGATGGATAATTTTGAGTGGGCCCACGGCTATGGCCAGCGCTTTGGTATGTGTCATGTAGATTACGAAACGCAAGAGAGGACGCCTAAGTTATCGGCTAATGTTTATTCAGACATCATCGCCCAGAATGGGGTGGTGGAGAAAGTATAATACTTGTGAGTGACTTTTCTAAACTCTGAGATCGTGTGATAGGTATTTTGTATTGTTCGCAAGAATTCTTTCTTCAGTATTTTCTAGTTATAATAAGTTATTTTATATAAAGGATAAATTGATATATTTAACTTTATATATATAATTTTTATATTTAAAAATAAACCTTTTAATTAACCGTACATGATTGTCGTGTTAACCAAATTATAGTAGATATTTGATATATGGGTGATTTTTTTACATAAAATTACTGCTTAGGTGGTAATTTAAGTTTGAGAAGGACTTATTCTTCTCTCCTTAAGCTCTTAAGGGATTTTATTACTGCTGTAGCAGTAATTATTTCATATTTTTATATATATTAACTTGACTGTAATCTATGTCAGTAATATTTTACTGCTATAACAGTGATAAGGATGGATTTTATGAAAGAGATATCGAAAATAATCAAAGAACATCGAAAGTTAGCGGGCCTAAGTCAGATAGACCTAGCAAATCTATCTGGAGTAGGGAAAACGACTATTTTTGATATAGAAAAGGGGAAAGAGTCAGTTCGATTTGATAACTTACTTAAGGTAATAGATATACTGAATATACAAATAAAATTAGTGAGCTCAGTTAAAGGTGATTTAGATGAGGAAAGTTGAGGTCTCCTTACATGGTGAGGTAGCTGCAGTACTTATTGAATATGATCAAAATCATTATTCTTTAGAATATTTAGATGCCTACAATGGAGACCCTATTTCAAGGGCTCTACCAGCTTCATCATTAATCTATGAGTTTGATCATTTCCCTGCATTCTTTGATGGTTTATTACCGGAAGGTTTACAATTGCAGTACCTATTAAAAAGTATGAAGATTGATGAAGATGATTACATGTCCCAACTTATTGCTATTGGGGATGATTTTGTAGGAGCCATTTCAGTTAGGGAATTGGTAGAATGAAGACCTGTTTAATCTCAATGGAAGATGTTTCTCAAGCAGACTACACAGCTAAAGTTCTAAGGAAGTTAAATCCTAAACTTCGTTCATTGAATACCTTAAACTATACACAAGAACAGCAGATTATTATCAGTAGAAATCAAGTAGATAAAATTTCTATTCAAGGGGTACAGCCGAAATATAGCGTGCGGCTTAATTTGAAAAATGAATGTTTTGATTTAGTAGAAAAATACGGAACTTTTATCGTAAAACCTCAAAATCCTGAGTGGGTTCAGTTTCCTGAAAATGAAGCGTTTACGATGCACATGGCAGATCATTATGGCATAGAAACTCCACTCAATGGTTTAGTTAGGTGTTCGGATGGTTCCTTGTCCTATTTCATCAAGCGTTTTGATCGCATTGCTAGGAATAAAAAATTGCATGTAGAAGACTTTTCTCAATTAGCAGAACTGAATCGAAAAAAGAAGTATAATTATAGCGTAGAAAAACTGATGACTTTGATTGAGACTTATTGCAGTTTTCCTAAAGTCGAGATGCTTAAGATTTTTAGATTACTTCTGTTTAATTTTGTCTTTGGAAATGAAGACATGCACCTCAAGAATTATTCTATTATCACTACTAAAAAAGGCGTGATTCAGCTATCGCCAGCCTATGATTTATTAAATACGACCGCAGTCTATAGGTTTTATGATAAAGAGTTTAAAGATATTGAGCAGAGTGCCTTAACTATCAATGGCAAAAAGAACAACTTAAAATCAAATGACTTTAAACTGATGGCTGAGAGGATGAAGCTTCAAACAAGACTTATTGATCAAGCTTATGAAGATTTAAATTCAACAATAGCTCATAGTTACAAGCTGATCAATAAGTCTTTTATGTCAGATGATATGAAGAAAGTCTACTTAGAAGTTTTGAAAAAAAACTCCCAGATTTTGTTTTCTTAGATCACGCTGAAAGAGATTGATAATTTAATACTGATAAGGCTCTTTGGCTTGCAGTTTAATAACTTGTTTTTGACTATTGAAAGTCACAGTGACTTCTTGATCAAAATCTGAGAGGAGCTGGAAGCTAGTTACTTTTTCATTTTGCCATTCTATATCGACTTGAACTGAACCACGAGCTCTTAGACCAGAGACTCGGCCTGTGGCCCATTGCTTTGGTAGGCATGGAAGTAGGTCAATGCGTCCTTGGTGGGATTGCAGGAGCATTTCTGCTACCGCAGCGGTGCCACCAAAGTTGCCATCAATTTGGAAGGGTGGGTGGTCGTCAAAGAGATTGGGTAAGGTGGAATGACTTTGCAGGGCGTGGAAGTTTTTATAGGCCTTTTGCGGATTGCGCAAACGAGCGAAGAAATTGATGATCCAAGCGCGACTCCAGCCCGTGTGGCCACCGCCATCGGCGAGGCGACGATCTAGGGTGATTTTTGCGGCTTGCGCAAAGTCAGGGTTTTTGTCTACATCGATTTCATTACCTGGGTGGAGAGCAAAGAGTTGCGAGATGTGACGATGACCTTGTTCGATTTCGTCCCAGTCCTCACTCCATTCCATGATTTGTCCATGTTTGCCAATTTCTAGAGGAGGAAGTTTGGCGAGGATGCCGTCGTAGTCTTGGTCTAAGGTTTTATTGAGAAGCCTCGAAGCTTCTTGAGTGGCGAGAATAATTTCACGAATAATGCTGTTGTCCATAGTGGGGCCAGCACAGATGGTGCCGTATTCCCCATTGGGGAGCAAGTAGGTGTTTTCCGGTGAAACTGAAGGGGACGTTACTAATTGCCCCTTAGGATTCTCACAAAGGAAGTCCACAAAGAAGAGGGCGGCATCGTGAATTATTTGATAATATTTACTTAAAAAATCACGATCTTGGGTGAATTTATAGTGCTCCCACAAATGCAGCGCTAACCAAGCACCACCCATGGGCCAGTAAGAGGCGGTAACATTGCGATCAGTAGGGTAGGTATCGTAAGTATTATCAGTATTGTGGTGACAAACAAAGCCACGGCAATTGTACATTTTTTTGGCTGTTTCCTGACCATTGATATGGAGTTTTTCTAGCATATCAAAAAGTGGTTCATGACATTCGCTTAAATTGCAAACTTCAGCGGGCCAGTAATTCATCTGAATATTGATATTGATAGTGTATTTGCTGCCCCAGCTTGGAGAGAAGCTATCGTTCCAAATGCCCTGTAAATTAGCGGTCATACTTCCCGGCCGTGAACAAGAAATAAGCAGGTAGCGACCAAAGTTAAAGTAGAGCTGATCCAGAACTACATCACTTTGATTATTTTGCGCTTTGCGCAAACGTTCATCGGTGGGGAGGTTTTCATCATCTTGATGAGCAATTTCAAGTTTTACGCGCTTGTAGAGCTTTTGGTAATCCTCTCTGTGACGAAGATATACTTCTTGCCAATCAAAGTTTTTCTCTAGGCTCTTTTTGAGTGAAGTCATGGGTGAATTTTGTCGCACTGAGGTGTGACCACAGATAGCAATCACTACTTCGTCGGCATCTTTGATAATTAGGCTCTCACCAATTTTTTCACAGCTGCCACCTTGCACTTGTGTACGTAGGCCAGCGACAAAATCTATACCTTCATTGGAACCTGTTCTGCCTTCGATGAATAAGCTATTTTCCACTGGGCTACTCACTTTGTCGTAATGACGAGTTGAGTACATGGCGGCATCGCCGCGCTCAATACGCAGTTTAACATTGATGGATTTTTTTTCGGAAGCACTTAAACGTAGGTAAATGAGGTCGTCTGGAAATGAACTGATGAGCTCGCGTTTATACTTGATTCCCGCTACTTCAAACTCGGTAGTGATAATGGAATTCTCTAGGTCTAAACTTTTGCGGTAATCGCTAAAAGCCGCCTGATAAATTTTTCCGTAGGCCAAATCCATGGGGTCAAAATTATTGGGATCGACCTGTTTGTAGGCTTCTTTAGAATACTTTTGCGAGATCAGCAAATCAGCTAGGGGCTCGTAGTTGCGCATGATGGGGGGAAGACCCGTCACGGCTTCTTGGGTAAGGGCTTCGGCCTCGCTGAGCTTGCCGTCAAAAATGAGTTGGCGAATGCAGTCTAAGTTTGGTAGGCAATCGGGGTTAAAGCGATCGCGTTGACCACCGTTGTAGAGGGTGTCGTCATTAAGGGCGATACGCTCTTCGTCGATATCGCCAAAGACCATGGCGCCAAGTCGTCCGTTACCAGCAGGAAAGGCACGATTCCAATCAGCCCCGGCGGGCTGATGGTGGAAAATAGTTTGTGTTTGCATGGATCTATTTCATTGAAGGGACAACAATTCCCTTCAGGATGATTTTTTGCGTTGAGAGGAAGACGATCATGGTCGGAATGGAAATAACCACAAATCCAGCGCTAACAATCCAAGGGGATTCCTTCCACCATTGTGAGGCTTGGTACATCCAAACTGCGAGGGTCCACATATCTTGGTCCTGACAGATAATGAGAGCCCATTCCCAGCCATTATAGGCTCCAATGAAAGCACTCACACAGTTAATGGCTAGGATAGGCTTAACCATGGGCATGGCAACCATTTTAAAGATTTGCATTTCACTGGCACCATCAATAGTGGCAGCCTCATAGAGTTCTTGGGGTAAGGAGTCAAAGAAGCCCTTGAGGATAAATATCGCCATGCCATTGGCGGCACCAGGGAGAACTAAGGTAGTAAAGGTATTGAGCATGCCTAAGTCGCGCATTAAAAGGTAGGCTGGAATGGCCGAAACCATGGCAGGGAAGGCCATTGTGGCGAGCATGAAGAGGATGACTTTACTTTGACCGGGAAGGTTAAAGCGACTGAGTGAATAAGCACAAATTGGATTAATCGTTAGAGTCGCGATGATGGTGAGTAATACCAAGATAAAGGTGACGCCAAGGGCCTTGCCATTGAGGATTAAGAAATCAAAAATCATGCGGTAATTCTTGAGCACTGGAGTTTTGGTCATGGCGCCTTCGTTTTTGAGGAAAGTTGATGTGTAGGCCGTGGCAAGGGGAGGAAAGGCCTCTTCAATACGGGCGAGTTCCCAGCCGTAAGTTTGATTGACTTTTTCCACATTGCCGTATTTTTCTGTTAGGAATTTTTGGTAGGCAATTTCCGAGGACGTTTTTTGGTGGTACTTGAGCTCCAAAGACTTAATGAAATTCATCCAAATGGAACGAGCATTTTGTTCCTCTTTGCTAAAGCCTTCGGGTGCAGAACCCGTAACCTGGAATTGATCCCAAGAATCATGGTTGGTACCGATGAGTTCATTGGCAATGCGAATGACTTTTATCTCTTTCTCAATGAATTGAGTGTAGAGTTTTTGTGTCTCTGCAGTTACTTCGAAAGAGCTGAGGCGTAGGGGGTATTTGTTTTTTACAAAATACTTCCATAGCTCCTGCATTTTTGGTCCAAAATCTTGTGGGATAGGAAAAGGAGTGGTGTTGAGCTGAGTATAGTTTGTACCCGCTAGTTGATTGTATTCGGCAATAGTGAATTTTTGCGATAGAGCAATTCCCGCAATGTTTTGTGCTATTTCATTTTCACTGAGGAAGCGGTACCATTCTGCTCTAAGTGCAAAGGGGATAACCATGGAAGCAGGTGCTTGTTGAGCCTTAAATTGTTGCCAAGTGTCGAGAGTTTTTTGATCGGCATCTTGCGCAATGGGGAACTTGGCAGCTAAACCTTTTGACTGAGCGTATTCGAGCCATTGATCTTCTAAACCTGGAACAAACATTTGCTTGCGGTAAGCATCCTTGATCTTAAGATAATCAGCGTATTTGGGGTCCATAGCTGGTGGGTACCAGGATTGGAACTCCATAGGGTATTTACTTTCAGAGCGAAACTTGATTGCGTAATAAGTGGCGTAGGGCGTTTGCCAAGTATCTGAAAGAAGTTTTAGCGAGGCAGCTCTTAGATCACTGTTGGAAAGATTTTTTGCCTCAGGGTGTTGCTGCAGGTATTGATCAGTGTAGTACTGACGAAGGAATTCGATAGCCTCAATTTGCTCAAGACTAACTTGTGTATCCATCATGGGATAAGTGTCCATGAACTCAGAGTAATCTTGTGCGATGAATTCTTGGCGTTCACGATCTGATCTAAAGACCTTGAGGTATTTGAGTGCGAACTCATCCGAGAGTTCGGTGTTTTCGCCAATTTTCATCCAAGAAGACCAATGAGCTGGAGCCTCAGTGTAATAAGCTCGGAACTGACGGTCCCAGCCTCGGTAGTTATTAAAGTACTTAGTCAGCTCCTTAACATAACGATCTTCTTGTGAGTAAAGAAAACGCGGCACAGGACTGAAGCGTTGGTAATCGAAGTCATTAGTGGCGCTGCCTCCAACAGTAATGAGGAAGGGGACGACCATGGTTATCGCCATAAAAGACAATAAAATGTATAGCGAGAAGAGATAGAAACGGCTTTTCCAGTGCTTGCGACCTACGGTTGGTAAATGTGACATATCAGTTCCTCCTATTTAGCTTTTTTGTATTCGATTTTACCGAGGAATTTGATCTGGAAGTAAGTAAATCCGATCAAGAGTGAACCCAGCACCCAAGCCATGGCGGTGGCCATACTGAAGCGTAGGTTATTGTAAGCTTCTATCCAAATCTTGAGGCCCACAACTGTGGTGGACTCACCTGGCCCCCCGAAAGTCATGAGGAAGATATTGCCCATGTTTTGGAAAGTACCGATGAAGGCTCCTACAAAGTTGATGATGATTAATGGGAGAATGCTCGGTAGGGTGATTTTCTTAAATTTTTGAAAAATTGATGCCCCGTCAATGTCCGCTGCCTCATACATATCTCTTGGAATCGAGCCTAATGCCGCCAAGTAGATCAGAGAAGCCATACCCATAGAGGCCCATACCGTTGGTATAACCACACAAAGCATAGCTAATTGGGGGTCTTGTAACCATTGTTGATGATCGATGTTGACAAAGGGGATGTGGTTCATAAAAGTGATGATTTGGTTAAAGAAACCCTGGGGAGTGGGTTCGTACATTAACTTCCAGAGAAGAGCAATGACTAGGCCCGAAGACATCTGTGGTAAGAAGAATAGGGTACGATAAAAAATCTTGTATTTAGGGATATCAGTCAGCATAACAGCTAGAAGAATAGGAGCGGTGAAAGCAAAAATCATATTGAGCCCCACAAAGTAAAAAGTTCGACCAATGGAAGCCCAAAAGCTCTTGTCTAAAAAGAGAGCAATAAAGTTGTCCAATCCAACAAATGGTGAATCACCAGTGATTTTATAGTCTTGGAAAGCCATAACCATACCCTTAAAGAGTGGATAATAAGACCAAAGAGCTATAAGGAGTAATGCTGGCAGTACCATGCCCCAAGCGAGATATTTATTATAGACATTGCGTGCGCCTTCTTTCTTAGTAAGTTTAGAATCGTTATTCTTGAGATTGTTTTTGACGATTTTGACCACCAATAAGACCATAATAAGGACTATAATTCCGAAAATAATGCGGGCATTGGGTCGATATTGGTCAAGTTTTTCGTCTGTCATGGCAAACATCATGCCGCCGTTGGCTTTGGTATTAACTGCTTTTAATGCTGTGTCGTAATCAAAATTTTCACCTGTTTGAGAAATGATTAAACTTAGGACTTCGCGATTTAGAGCGCCATCAACGGTATTCCAGAAACCCATGTAAGGCTCTGTCGCAGCGGCAATTTTCCCACTATCCATTTTTTTGAAATTATCTTTAATCGCTTGGGGAATCTCCGCCAAATACTCATCATAACCGAGGCGCTTTAGATCGCTGGGCTTGGCAAAACGGGCCATGCCGGAAAGGACTTTTTGTTTGACGGCATTATCACGCACTTCTTTATCGCTTAGTGCGGTAGCCACTTCCCAGATTTTATCTCTTTCAGCTTTGGATCTTCTAGCTACACCTTCATACATGACGATATAGTGATTCTGGATTTGGACAGCTTGCGTTGCTTTAGGGCCGGGGCCTTTTGGGAAAGGAAACCAAGAAAGGAGATCTGGACTTATATTAACTTTTTGTCCCATGCTGTTGAGGTCATCGGCGAACCAAGTGACCATAGCAGTACGACCATTAGCTAAATAATCGAAGGCGCTCTCACCGCGTTGACCTGTTTGGCCAATGGCTGTGCCTGTATAGAGCTCTGCTTGAGTAAATGAAATCTCTTTGCCATCAATTTTAACGGCACCTTTGGCAATATCCTCCTTCGTTAAATAAATGCTTTTGCCCGTCTCCGGGTGCTTAATCCATTTTTGCCAGATGAGATCGTGATAGAGTTTTGCGGCTTGCGCAGCTTCTGGAGAGTCAAAGTTAGCTTGCCATTCAGAGGGGACATTAGATAAATCTTCTCCACTGGGGCTTTTGAAACTTATTGCATCAGCTGGAAAAGCAATTTTTTCGCCGCTTGTGGGGCTGGTTTTGTACTGTACAATTGGTGAACCACCAGCACTTTGGATCCATGGGAGGAAGGTGAAACCATAGGGTTGTAAGCCAATGCCACGTTGAGTGATCAAACCCGTTTTATCTTTCTGAGTTAGGGCATCGCACCAATGACGGAATTCTTCCCAGGTTTCAGGTGGGTTATTGGGGTTTAAACCAGCCGCTTTAACTAGGTCAGTTCTGAAGATGACCCCCATGGTACTTTTTGTAGCTTGAGGAATACCGTAGATCTTGCCATCATGCATAGCAACTTTACGCCAGAGTGTGGGGACATCTTTCCAGCCATCCCATTTAGCTTCGTGATCATCAATTATTCCGTTGCCATCTTCATCTTCACCAATCCATTCATTGAGTGGGTAAAGAAAGCCATTGCGTACTTCGGAACCGATGACGTGGAACCAAGCTTCGCCAAGATCGGGTGCCGTGTCACCGGCGATGGACATCATCAAACTAGCTTTGGCGCCGCCACCAGGCAACTCAATTCCACCCCATTGCTGGATACTGATGGTCTTGTCTTCTTGCATTAAATCGATCAAACGTTTAGTCGTGGGGAGTTCTGGTTGGTTGGGTCGGTAAAAAACACTTACGGATACGTCGTAAGGCTCAACTTGTGTCGATTGAGACCAAAGCGAGCACGTGATAAGTATTAGACTAAAAAGAAATAGACGCATAT